>DASXLG010000313.1 GCA_036496425.1 Terriglobia bacterium
CACTGCAACGCGATCGGCGATGTAACATTCCGCCGCTATACGCTTATCTTTGGGGAGAACGCGCGGGGCAAGACGACGCTCTGCGACATCCTGCGGTCTCTGTTTACAAACACGCCCGCGATAGTGATTGGCCGTGCGACGCTCGGAAGTCCGAACCCACCAGAGATACAGCTGCTCACGACTGGCGGACCGGTTGGTTTTCGTAATGGCGCCTGGACAGCGGCCTATCCGGACATCGCCGTATTCGATGGCAGTTATGTTCGGGAGAATGTGTTTGCCGGAGATGCGGTTGATACCGAACACCGTCGCAACCTCTACCGCGTCATTATCGGCGCGCAAGGCGTGGCGCTCGCGGCGAGACTTGACGATCTCGATAACCAGATAAGAGTAAAAGCGGGCGAAATCCGTGACAATCGCGCGCAGATGCAGAGGCACATTCCGCAAGGCATGACGGCGCAGGACTTCATCGCGTTAGCAGAAGACCCACAGATTGACGCGAAAATCACGGCGAAAGAACAGGAATTGCAGGCGGCGCGTCAGGCGGCACAGCTGCAGCAAAAGCCTGGGCTGACGGCGCTAACCCAGCCCGTATTTCCTGCAGCCTTTGCGGAACTGCTGGCGAAGACATTTGCGAATGTCGCCCGGGATGCGGAACGACGCGTCACCGAGCATATTGAGCGTCACCGTATGCAAGGGCGCGGCGAGACATGGATTAGCGAAGGTTTGCAGTATGTAGCCGACGAGACGTGCCCCTTCTGTGATCAGCCAATCGATGCCCTCAGGCTCATCCACGATTACCGGTCATTTTTCAGCCACGAGTATCATGCGCTGCGAGAGGAAGTCGGCGGGCTCAAGCGCCAAGTGGAAGCGACCATTGGGGAGCGTGCTGCTGCCGCCCTAGAGCAAACGGTTTTGCAGAATGCCAATTCTGCCGAGTCTTGGCAGCAGTACTGCGAGTTAACGCCCCCGTCACTTCCGCAAGGAGAGAGTATTCGGGATGTCATGGGTACGCTGCGGGAGTCCGCCCAGGCGCTGCTCGATGTGAAGATCGGAACGCCGCTCGACGCCGTTCCGCCCGATGAGCGGTTTACTCAGGCGCTCGGAGCTTTTGAGGGATTGCGGACTTCGTTCGGCGAATATAATACCTCCGTGGCGACCGCCAATACGGTGATTACCGCGAGAAAGCGGCAGGCGCAGGCGGCGAATGTGCGCGATGTCGAGAGCACGCTGGCGCGGCTGAAGGCACAGAAAGTACGCCACACGCCGGAGGTCCAGGCGCTGTGTGATGCGGACGCGCAGCTGCACGAAGAAAAAGTCGCTCTCGAAGCCCGAAAAACGACGACACGCGGAGAACTCGATGCGTATACGCATCAAGTCATCGCGCGATACGGCCAGCAGATCAACTGGTATCTGGAACGTATCAACGCCAGCTTTAGAATTACGACGCCAACTCATACATATCGTGGCGGGCCGCCGAGCACAAGCTACCAAATTGTGATCAATCAGAATGCCGTTGATCTCGGAGACCCGCAAACGCCACTCGACAGGCCGAGCTTCAAGAATACCCTGAGCGGCGGGGACCGGACTACGCTTGCGCTGGCTTTCTTCTTCGCTCAACTGGAACAAGACCCAAGCCGGGCAAACAAGGTTGTCGCATTTGATGATCCGTTTGGCAGTATGGACGGGTTCCGACGGAACCATACGGTTAACCAGATTTACCGGTGCGGCCAGAACTGCGCGCAGGTTATAGTTCTATCCCACGATCTCAATTTTCTTCATCTTCTATGGCAGCGCATCGACGTCGGCGGCCGGAAAACCTTGACTTTGGCTCGTATCGGCGAGGAAAACACCGCGGTGGCTGAGTGGGACATTGAAAGAGCAGTACAGGCGAGATACCGCGTTGATATCGACACGCTCCAGAGGTTCTTCGCAGACAGCGAAGGCGATCGGCGCGACGTGATCCAAAAGATCAGGCCGGTGCTAGAGGCCTATTGCCGGAATATTTATCCGACACAGTTCGGGGAGCATGAAATGATGGGTGGCATAGTAGCAACCATCCGCAATGGGGGCGCCGCGCATCCGCTTTCGTCCATTGTGGATGACCTCGAAGAGCTAAACGTCTACTGCCGAAGGTATCATCATGGAGAAAACCCCAATGCCGCAATAGAGCCTGTAGATGACGCGGAGCTTCAGGGCTATGTTCGGCGAACTTTGAAGCTCGTCGGGTGCCTTACCTAAAACGCGAAATCTGGGTACGGACACCAATGTTTTCGGGGTTTCGATTAGGAGCCTGTCCCATGATTTCTAGTTGGGTCCGCTTGCGAAGGATCCGGCATAGGTCACTCCTGAGGAATGAGGTCGGCGACGAGGGCCTCGACCAGTTCCTCGCCGGTTTCCCGAGAGGCTTCGAGCTGCTCTGCCAACCGATCCACCAACGTCATGAGTTGATCTATTTTGGCTACAATCCGGCGCTGTTCGGCGAGGGGTGGAAGTGGGACGCGTATACGCCTAAGGCCAGAAAGGGGAACCGTTTTCTGTGCGATTCCAGTCGCGATCGCTGCCGCTTGTTTCAGCACCAAGTCGCTTTCCAGGAGGAAGGCCACATATTTGATGGAGACACTTTTTGAAGGGCGGATGATAGCGATGTGCCTCTGCACACAGAAGGGGCGTTCAATGTCGACAATGACCGGTATTCCAAAAGAGCCAACCAACGTGTAAAGGATGTCCCCTGCTTTGGGCTTTCGGATCGGGTCTAGTTTGGAAAAATATTCCTCAGGCACATAGCGGCATGCCATGAAATCGATGCCGCCCCAGCGAACATCGCTAATCACCAGAAACGGAATTCCATCGTCTGTTTGTGGCGGGGGCAGATGATCGCCGTCGGTAATCGACGTACATAGGTCCGAAAGTGCGGTCGATATCCAGCCACTTGCAAGCCCGACGGGCTCAGGCATGACTTCCTGCCTATGTAATTCAGACGATCTTTTTGTTACCCAATCGTCAGCCAAACAGCCCTTTTCCATATCGATGCGTTTTATGATCTCGCCTGCCGGCTCATCGTTTGGGTCCTGTGGGACGAGTTTGCCTTGGACGGCGAGGGTAAGAATAGCCTTGCGCAGCTCGGCGGGAGCGATGGGGTATGAGCCGTCGAACAGGAAGTTGAGGTTTGCCGACGTGGGTGCGTCTGCAAATCTGTCGAGCGACGCGCGTGCCAGCGCGGCGTGCCGCGTTTCCCGTTCCTGCTGCTGCACTTCGAGCCGATCACACAACGCCACCAACTCATTCACCTTCGTTACGATCCTCCATTGCTCGGCGAGGGGCGGAATAGGAATGAGATATTGGCTTAGGGAACGCCCAGTGAGATGTTTAATGGTCGCGCCGGTAAAAAGTGTCGCAAGGACACCATTTTCGGAGTCCACCTGAAAGTTTAAGGCCAAGAACTGCGAAAGAATCGCACTGCAGGGCCGAACACGATGGAGAGCCTTCTGGAAATACATGTCTGCGACTTGGTCATTCCAAACGGCACAACGCCCCGGTTCACCGCCTTCGCAAATAAGCAGGTCGTCCTTCATGAGTCGCAGTTGGTTTTCTTCTACCTTCTCAACTCGCATTTGTTTCACATCATCGAGGTCAAAGCGCATCCATTGAACATTGGTATTTCGAAGATAAGGCCTCGGCTCTCCACGGTTCTTCTGCCGGTCGAGCATCTTTCCGAGCCTTTGGTCACCGACACCGCCAAATCGCATCCACGTCCACGTCTTAGGGACTGGGTGTCGGTGCTCGTCGTAAGCCACTATCCATCTTTCAAGATCAACGTCCGCCGCCTTGAGCCCAGCTGATGCATGTTCATCGTTGGGATCCTGAGGGACGAGTCTGCCTCGTACAGCAAGCCGACGAACGATCCGCTTTATGTTCGGCACGGCATCGGGAGCTTCGGTAAAGCAGACGAACTTTTCGAAAAATATCTCCAGCGTCATTCAGAAGTTCCGGCGGTTGCCATTAGAGCGCGTAGCAGTTCCCGCTTTAGGGCATCGCGAGTTCCCGCGATCTGGGCGAGGAGCTTTTCGTATTCCGGCAGGAGATGATCGACGTCTCCGGGACCCGCATCGGGGTTGTGTGGGTTCTTGAGGTCGAGGTTGTAGCTGCCTGCCTTGATCTGGTCAATAGGGACCCGCCAAGCCTGCTCGTTTTCCACTCGGTTATCCCACCACGCTCGCTCCGGTTGGAACTCCTCAATGCGAATGGGTTTCCCCTTGTTGTAGCTTTTCGCACCGGGCGGATAGGGGTGCTCGTAATACCAAATTTCAGTGGTCGGCTGGCCTTTGGTAAAAAACAGCAAGTTCGTGCGGATTCCGGTGTATGGGCTAAAGACGCCGTTGGGCAGCCGAACGATGGTGTGGAGGTTGCAATCGGCGAGCAGCGCTTCCTTAATTCGCGTTTTGACACCTTCGCCGAAGAGGGTTCCATCGGGCAACACCAGTCCGGCGCGGCCGCCGGGCTTGAGAATCTTCATGAGTAGAACGAGAAAGAGGTCCGCGGTCTCCCGGGTTCGGAATTCCGTTGGAAAATTCGATTCGATGCCGTCTTCCTCCATGCCGCCAAAAGGTGGATTCGTAACGACCACGTCCACGCGCTCCTTCGGCGACCAGTCGCGAAGCGGGCGGGAGAGGGTGTTGTCGTGGCGGACGTTGGAGGGGACATCGATGCCGTGCAGCAGGAGGTTGGTCATGCACAGGACGTGAGGAAGGTGTTTCTTCTCAATACCGGCGAAACATTCCTGGATGCTTTGTTCGTCGTCTTCAGTCTTTGCCTGCTTGCGCAGATGCTCAATCGTGCACACGAGAAATCCGCCGGTCCCGCAGGCGGGGTCGAGGACCGTTTCGCCGAGCCGGGGATTCACCTGTTCGACGATGAACTGCGTCACGGCGCGCGGCGTGTAGAACTCGCCGGCATTACCTGCGGACTGGAGGTCTTTCAGCAACTTTTCATAGATGTCGCCGAACATGTGACGATCATCGGAGACATTGAAGTCGATGCCGTTGATCTTGTTGATGACCTGACGCATCAAGGTGCCATTTTTCATGTAGTTGTTGGCATCCTCAAAGGTCATGCGAATCAGGCCTGCGATCCGATCCACACCGCCCGTGAGCGCCTTCAGCTTGGGTAGCAGTATGTTGTTGACGAAATCGAGCAGCGCCTCGCCGGTGATTCCCTCGGGGTCCGTCGCCCATGAGGACCAGCGCAGATTCTTTGGCAGCGGAGACTTGTATTTGTCTCGCAGGAGTTCGAGTTCTTTTTCGTGGTCGTCGAAAATCTTCAGGAAGAACATCCAGCCGAGCTGCTCGAGGCGCTGCGCGTCGCCGTAGGTGCCGGCATCCTTCCGCATGATGTCCTGGATGGTCTTGACGATATTGGAAACGTTCGGCATTGCTCAATTAACTCTTTCGTATAGCTGGGTTTCGATCTCCCGGACTGCGGCGAGGTAGTTGTCCTTACCTCCGAAAAGACGCACGATCTCGACCGGCGTTCCGAATTCGGTCATCGGTTCCACCTTGAGAATCTCCATGGACTCGACGCTCTTCACGCCGCCATCGGCGTATTTATCCAACAATGCGTTGAGGACAGCGCGGGTCTTTGCACCGTATTTGGCAAAGACGTTGCGTTTGCGAACTCGTTCGACGCGCTCGCGACGCGTCAGCGGCGGTTGATCGAAAACCACGTGGCAAACCAGGTCGAAGGCGTCATAGTCCCGGCCGACCTGTTCGGCCAGTTCATCTAGAAATACTCCGCGACCGGCCAGTTCTTCAACGATCGCCTGTTTCCGGTCGGCAGCGTGCCACGCATTCAGGAACGCATCCAGAGATGCGTATGTCCCGCGAACTTTCTTTCGGGTGTAGTCCTTCAGGGATTCGGTGATCAGTCTGCCATTGGCACCCAGGTACTGAACCCGCTCGGTCGCGACGACAACTTCGACATCATCCACGACGTATTTTGTTGGCCTTTCGGGCGCACCGGCGCCGGAAATCGAGGTTAATTCGCCGGGATCGATGCCCACGATTCCCGCCCCTTCATCGCCGGGCGGGACAACCGGATCGCGTTCAACGGGTTCGTATATCTGGACGGGATCGCCGTCAAAAGCGGGGTCGGCGAACAAGGTCGTCGCCCGCTTGAAATCCATGATCGTGAAGAAAAGCTTGTTGTAGTCCTCGTTGATCCGGGTGCCCCGGCCGATGATCTGCTTGAATTCGGTCATCGACGCAATGCGCCGGTCGAGGACAATGAGGCGGCAGGTTTGCGCATCGACGCCGGTGCTCATCAGGCGCGACGTGGTGGCGATCACCGGGAAAGTGGATTCCGGATCGATGAAGTTGTCCAGTTGGGCTTTCCCTTCATCGTTGTCACCGGTGATGCGCATGACGTAACGCTTGTTGGCTGCCGCGAGATCCGGGTTGGCGTTGACCAGGGCTTGCCGCATTCGCTCGGCGTGATCGATGTTCTCGCAGAAGACGATCGTTTTGGCAAAGCGGTCTGTCGATTTGAGAAACTCCGAGATCCTGGTGGCGACGAGTTCGGTGCGCTTTTCGAGGATGAGGTTACGATCGAAATCGAGGTCGTTGTATTCCCGGTCCTCGATTTCCTGGCCGTATTTGTCCGTTTTCCCTTCCTCGGGTCTCCAGCCATCCAGGTCTTTGTCGATTCCGATTCGCACAACCTTATAGGGAGCCAGAAAGCCGTCGGAGATTCCCTGCCGGAGAGAGTAGGTGTAGATCGGCTCGCCGAAGTACTCGATGTTGGAGATTTCCCTGGTTTCGCGGGGAGTGGCCGTGAGACCGATCTGCGTCGCCGAGGAAAAATATTCCAGCACCTTGCGCCAGGCGGCATCCGCATCGGCGCTTCCCCGATGGCACTCGTCGACGATGACGAGATCGAAAAAATCGGGTGAGAACTGCTTATAGATGTTCTGTTCTTCTTCGGTGCCCGTTACCGCCTGATACAACGAGAGATAGATTTCGAAGGCTTTGTCGGCCGTACGATTGGTGATCTTGGTCATGGCCTGGCCGAACGGCTTGAAGTCGTTGGTTTTGGTTTGATCGGCCAGGATGTTGCGATCGACCAGGAACAGGATGCGTTTCCTCGCGCCCGATTTCCATAACCGCCAGATGATCTGAAACGCCGTATACGTCTTGCCGGTTCCCGTCGCCATGACCAGCAGGATGCGGTTCTCGCCACGAGCGATCGCGTCGACCGTCCGGTTGATCGCCGTAAGCTGATAGTAACGAGGCGCTTTCACGGACCCGTCGTCGTAATAGTCCTGCGAGGCAATCTTTTCCTGCGCCGTGTCATAGCCTCTGGACTTGCTGTAGCGGGCCCAGAGTTCTGCTGGAGCCGGAAACTGATCGAGGGGGATCTCGCGCTCGACGGTTCCCGATATTCCCGTCCGGTCATGCTCAAGGAAGGCGTCACCGTTGGAACTGTAGGCGAATGGTACGTCCAGCATCTCGGCATATTCCAATGCCTGCTGCATGCCGGCGCCGACGGAGTGATTATTGTCCTTGGCTTCGACCACGGCTATCGGAATGTTCGGTTTATAGAACAAGAGGTAATCGACCTTGCGGGCCTCACCGCGTGTCACTGTCTTGCCCCGGACAATGACTCGGCCTTTCGTGATGTAGCGCTCCTCCTGAAGCTGTGTCATCACGTTCCATTTGTCGCCGTTTAAGCCGATGATCGCCGGAGTAATGAACTTCGTGCGGATATCGGTTTCGGTGAGCTCTTTCTTGTTCATCGTGCCCGGCATGCATTTTAGGCGAAGCGAATCACTAAGCAGAAAGGGATTTCGTTCCAGATGCGCACTCGAGTGTCGAGTTTCGAGCAGGAATATACAAAGGAGATAAGTCAGGGGGGGGCGCGGGGAGGCGCGATTTGATGCAGGTGAGGCTTATCCCAGGAGGTCTTCTATTTTGAATAGAACGTCTGGAAATGCCAAGGGTGACACAGACTGTGCGCGGCGCAGAATGAGTTTGGTCTTGTAATCATTACCCACCGGACCGCGGAAGACCAGGAGCACGCCTTCTTTCAGGTTTTCGATCCACACCTCTGGAATGCCTGCCTCAGCGTAGAGGGGAAGCTTGATGTTTCGGTCGAAACGAAACGTCGTATCGGACACTTCAACAACAAAGAATGCATCAAGCGGGCCTTGACGCAGAGACGCGTAAAAGTCGGAACGCGGTTTCAGAACCGCAATATCGGGCTGCGGCACGTTGAACCGATTTAACGGCAGCGCATTCTGGACACTGATCATCGCCCTACCGTGAAATGCGCCAAAGAACCGTTCAGCAGTTCGGTTGACACAAGAGAAGTGCGGCTGGTTTACGGGAGACATCTCGAGGATCTCCCCCCCAATAAGCTCCACACGCTCCTCGGGGACAAAAATGCCGGCCTCATCCATTCGATAAAAATCGTCGACCGTAAACAATTTCCTGGTGACTTCCGTTGGCATAGGACCTCTTGTTGAACATAGCGTAGCATGCCCTGGGCGCGAGGCATGACAGGTGCCACCGTTAAGTGTTTTCACTGGAATGCCGCCGCTCGAAAGTCCGGGGAAACCGCGATCGCGAAATCAGCGATATC
Source organism: Terriglobia bacterium (assembly GCA_036496425.1). Taxonomy (NCBI): domain Bacteria; kingdom Pseudomonadati; phylum Acidobacteriota; class Terriglobia; species Terriglobia bacterium. Next base: position 8,632 of record DASXLG010000313.1, read on the forward strand.
GCGATAAAGTTCTGGGAATTCGGGGGAGGCGGCGCTGCATTTGTCAGCCGATTGGAGGAACGGAGCGGTCAAAGGATCCGACCGCGAAAGCCTGGCCCGAAACCCCGGCATCCTCCGTCGTCTTGAATTAGGGAATTCAGGTGTGCGACCCCTAGAATGCTGTTCCATGGCTCAGAGATCCACACTTCCTGCCGGCAAACCAATTGCGAGATGGCTCGCGTTAGTCGCTGCAGTAGTCCTGGGACTGCTAACGCTGCTATTCGTTGCCGCGGTCCCGTTCGCCATGTACCACCTGCCGGCATGGTGGCGAGGACTTCCGCTATTGATGCCGGCATCGTTAGTCATCGCACTCTTTGCCGCGCTCGCCCACCAGGCATACTCCGATTGGACAGGCCGCACGAGCCGCCACCGCCGGTCACGCAGCGAATTAAAAGTGCCACAACCGAGCGTACTGCGAAATCGGACAGTCGCACTGGGTATGTTGATCTTGTGCATATATGGGGCGCTGCCATCATCGCTGACGACGTTCAGATTCGGGACAGCGCCGCCCGCAAACGAGCGGGACCTGGTCTCTATCTTCGGTCTGCTGTTCGCCACCTTCATCACGATTTCCATCGCCATCCGATCTCGATTCATCGGCGATCGTGTAGTGTTCGGCCTCGTGGCGGTAACTTTCGTATTGCGCGGAATTACGCTATTTCTGCCTTCCGCCTCGTCAGGCGCATCGGTGATCCTTGAACTAAGGCACGTAGTGTCGGGGGCGGCGGCGCTCAGCACGTTGGTGTTTCTGATATCTGCTTCGGGCGCGGACGGAACGGCGGGTCAGTCGGGAGCTGGGCGCTCGACTCGATCGATGACCAACAGTTCAAGCTGATCGCGTTGCGGGAGAGTGAGCAATTTCCTGCATTGTTCTGTGGCCCGTTTTTATGGATGGCAATCCAAGTGCACACATTGTGTCATGGCGAAGCCAGACATGCCGAACTTCTCTATTGGGGGCCGAATCGTTGTAGGCTTTATCGCTGTCGTGGTGATTATAGCTCTGTTGTATTTCCTGAGTGTTCTATAGCGATTGCTCTTCGATTCCCTTGTGACATTCGCTATCGCATTGCCGAATTTCCTGAAATGGCAATGCGGTTGCCGCGCTCACCAATACTCACGTCCTGAACTATAACGACTGATTCGCTTGTCGACGTCTTGGGTGAATCTAGGATTGCCCCATCGCTGGACGGCTATCCCGCCAATAAAACAAAAGCGCCAACCATGTTGGACGAGAATGCTTTGGACTCCGGCCGCCGCCGCGAGCAGATCGTCCAGAGACTCGGTCATTTGCGGCGCCGGTGAAAGATTGCCTGCTGTTCAATGAGCCCGATACCGTTCAGCGGATTGGGAGGCGCCGGAGCAAAGAGACGGAGGGACCGGATGATCTGAAGAGCGCGCTCTTCAGTCATAGATGCCAGCTCCTTGAGCCTTAAATTTGTCCACTGCGTCCCACCGTAGACGGTACTCCGCTCGCCTGTCTTCGCTGGAACTGCGTTCCGACTTCACAAATAGAGTATAGCGTGCGTGTTTAGCCATGGGTTGAAGGGATCAATTTATCAATTGTTTTTTACGCCTTACTGCAAGGTAAACGTTACGGTGATCGTGGTGAGAACCTCCACGGGTTCGCCGTTCAACAGCGTCGGACGGTACTTCCATTGCCGAACGGCGTCGAGCGCCGCCTGATTCAACAGCGGATGCCCAGAAATAACACGCAGGCTTTGGACGGATCCGTCCTTGCTGATCTCGGCTTCCATGACAACAACTCCCTGAACCCGCGCCTGCCGCGCTAAGAGCGGATAAGACGGCTTGATCTGTTGAATCAGATTCGCCGCCTGGATGACTCCGCCTTTTCGTACCGGCTGCGTGTTCCTGATACCGGCGCCGGGGGCGGCGGTGGTGCCGGCGGCGCAATGTTCGGAGAAGCGGGCGCGAGATCTGCAGCGTTTGCAGTGGTCAGTCCCGACAAAAACTGGCCTATTGAGCCACTTCCGGCTGGAAGCAGTCCGATCATTGCGGGCCCGGGAGTGTCGTCGATACTTGCAATCTTTAACGGAATGGAGGCGGGTTCCGTCAATGTAACAGCGATGGGAGTGACGGGGCGGTGAGGTTGCGCCGCGAACACTGGAATCGGCAGGTTGTCCGGCATTCTGGGCGCCGGAGGCAACGGCAGACTATTAACGGAGGGCAAGGGCAACGCATGCGTTTCGAGCAACGGAACCAGCACCAGCAGCGTTACCGCAACGGCGTGCGCGACTACTGCGATCGCGACAGTGAGAGGTTTTCGAGTCTCTCCGCCGCGACGCGATTCCAACAATGAATTTTCGAGCATGTTTGATCTCCTTATTGAGACTCCCCGGGGAGAAGCAAACTTGCCGGCTTACGAGAGCTATAGACACCGGTGTGAAAGGTTTGTTCCGCATTCGTTGAAGTTACGAACCACCCCGTCTGCGCCGCTGAGGAACGGACCTTCTTCCAGGTGGCGCAGCCACCCCTCCTTGAAAAGGAGGGGAATGTCCACCATCGAGTATTGCCAAGCCTTCAGACCTCTTTCCCGCTGCGGCGCAGGGGAACAAGGAGCTTTTCCAGGCCGTTGACTTTCAGCTCCAGCATGGCCGCGAGCATCCTGCCCAACTTGCCTTCCGGGAAGCCCTCGCGCGAGAACCAGACCAGGTAGGTCTCCGGCAGGTCAGCCAGATATCGATCCTTATATTTGCCAAACGGCATGCGTGCGTTGGCCAACTCCGTCAAGTCATCCATCACAGACAACACTCAAACTTGGCATTAACGCGGTTACTTCTTCTTCGAGGTGAAGATCTTCAAGTCGATCGAATCCGCCATCGCTTTGTATCCCGCATCGTTGGGATGCAGGTGATCCGCATTGTTGAAGGTCGGCGTCAGCATCTTCGAATTCGATGAACTCTGCGTGACCTTGTCGTAGTCCACGACGGCATCGAAGGCGCCGCTGGTCTTAATCCAGCGATTCAACGCCTCGCGCACTTCTTCTCCCTTGTCGCTGTAATAAGCGGCGCCCTGGTATGGCGTCAGGGTGCATCCGATGACCTTGATGCCATGTGTGTGGGCGCGCTCGATCATTTGCTTCATCGGAAGAATAAGATCGTCCGCGGTGATGGGTGCCGGCGCCGGCCCAGTGCCACGCGGCGGTCCCGTCGTGATGCCGATATCGTTGATGCCTTCCATGATCATCAGCCATTTCACATTTGCCTGTCCCAGCACATCACGGTCGAACCGCGCGAGCGCATTGACGCCGGCGCCGTCGGCGAGGATGCGGTTTCCGGAGATACCCTCGTTCAATACGGCCAGTTTCGGCGCGCCGGGCGTCGAGACAAGACGGGCCGCCAGCACGCTCGGCCAGCTGCGATCCGCGTCGTTCGAGGAGGTCGCGCCATCGGTGATGGAATCGCCGAAAGCGACGATCGCACCCGCATCGGCGGAAGCCATTACATCGACTCCGGTGATCCAGTACCAGGAATGAGTCGTGGTCATATCGCTCAGCATCGGCTGGGCGGTGACATTGCCCGGCGCGATGTAGGTGGTATGCAAACCTGTACCATGGGTGGTGAGCTGGCCGCTGGCGCCGGGAATGTAGACGCTGATGGCGAGATCGCCCAACGGCGGAATTTCCAGATCGACGGGATCGCTCGTCATGGCGGCGCCCTGGGCGATTGTGACTTCAGGCTTGCCGTTGAACATCAGCGGCCGGTCTGAACCTGGGACGATTGCCGATTCCTTGCTCCGGAGGGCGGCGTGTGCGGCGCCGATCGTGAGCGGCGCATTTCCATAGACGTTCGAAACAGTGACTCGCGCACGGCGTCCGCCGAGACTGGCACGAACAATCATGCGGACAGTCTGATCCTTGAACGATGTCGGAGCAGGCGCAGGGCCGGATCCCTGCCCACGCTGTCCGCCTGCTCCAGGTGCGCCACCGCCGCCGGGCGCCGTGGCATTCGCCCGCGCCGGGGGCGGACCGCCACGACCCTGCTGCGGGGCGGCGGCCCAGGTTGTGACCCAATGATCCTGAGCGTTTGCGAGCGGCACGACTGCCGACATAAGAACCAGGCACAACAAATTTCGCAGCTTCATAGCCCTCCACAGGTGATTGGCGCGAATTATACAATGCTGGGCATCATGAAATCCTATCGAGAAGAACTGACGTTCGACACGAAAACCCGGCGCGCCTACATCAACATAACGCCGCAGGTGGAAGCGGCGCTCAAGAAAAGCGGCGTTAAAGAGGGTCTGTGCCTCGTGAACCCGATGCATATCAGCGCCAGCGTTTACATCAACGACGACGAGTCCGGCCTGCTGCAGGACTACGACGACTTCCTGGAACGGCTGGTCCCGCATGAACCGACCAGCCAATACCGGCACAACGATTCCGGCGAGGATAACGCGGACGCACACATCAAGCGCCAGATCATGGGCCGTGAGGTCGTGGTGGCGATTACCAACGGCAAACTGGACTTCGGACCGTGGGAACAGATCTTCTATGGCGAGTTCGACGGCCGCCGGCGGAAGCGGGTCCTGGTCAAGATCATCGGCGAGTGATGATAGAATTCCGACAAAATTGGAGGACTTCATGTCGCATAAAAAATTGTACGTTTTATTTTTTGCGTGTTTTGCTTTGGCAGCGACTCCTCTCGCGAGTTTCGCCCAAGGCCAGGGTCGAGGCGCCGGACGCGGTCAAGGCAGCGGACGTGGACGCGGTGGCGGAAGCGGACGGGGCGGTGGCAGCGGACGCGGTTCCGCGGCGGCGGCACCGATTTCGATCAAACAGGTCAAGCCCGGCGTCTATATGGTTATCAATGGCGGCGGCAATTCGACCGTTCGCGTTACCGACCAGGGCGTGATTGTGGTCGATACCAAGAATCTCGGCGACCAGTTCTACAACGACCTGATGGCCCAGATCAAAACCGTAACTTCGCAGCCGGTGAAGTACGCCGTCGTCACCCACGTGCATCAGGATCACGCCGGCAACATCGAGCGGTTCGAGAAGGCCGGCGTTCCGGTCATTGCATACGAAGGCCTGAACAAGAACCTGACGACCGGCGGCCCAAACGGAAAAGGCTACGAAGCGGCGCAGGGAAAACCGGCGGCCGCTAACATGACCTATACGAAGAATAAGAAAATCAAGCTCGGCAAGGCGCAGGCGATTGTGGCTCATTTCGATTCCGGACATACCAGCGGCGATAGTGTCGTCTACTTTCCTGATGTGAAGGTCGTGTCACTCGGCGATGAGTTCACCGCGACAACGCCTAACTGCGACTATCCGGATGGCGGCAGCATTCTCGGCTGGGCGAAGTCGCTGGCGCAGGTATTGAAGTGGGACTTCGATACAGCGATTCCGGGTCACGGCAACGATCCGATGACAAAAGCCGACGTCGTCACGTTCCAGAAACGAATCGATGAGATCGGCAAGACGGCTATCGCGCTGGTCAAAAGCGGTACGCCGAAAGATCAACTCCGCCAGCAGATCCAGATGAAGATGGGCGCCGATCTGGGCAACTGGATGATGACGGGAGTCGTGAACGACATGCGGCTCGATTTGTTCTACGACGAGATCAGCAAAGCGGCGAAGTCGGGCAAATCCAGCGACTAAACCGAGGGACTGAATAGGAGGTTGTATCAGTGGAAGTTTCTGCATTTCAAATATAGAAATGCAGAAACCTCCACTGATACAACCTCCTATTTTTCTCCCTATGGGTTCTTCACACTGAACAAAACGCGGTTCGTAGATCCGCTGGTATCGGGATTCGTCACGACGACCGGAATGATACCGCTTTGGCCGGCCGGTATAACACCCGCCTGTCCCAGCAGGAACGCAGGTATCGACACGGTTATGATTGCCGGAGTAATCGAACTGGGAACCAAGGTCGAACTGCCGAAGCTCACCACTGCGCCAGCTTCGAAGCCGGAGCCGTTGATCGTGAGAGTGAACGCCGGCGAACTCATTGAAACGGAACCGGGCGAGATACTGTTGATGATTGGCGGCGGCAATTGCACGTAGGCCGTTACACCAAACGGTAGTATTTGCGAGGCGCCGCCACCCGGCTGGGGATTGAACACCTGCAGGGAATACTGACCGGAGCACATCACAGAAATATTAATGACCGCTTCGTGGGAGCTGACGACGTTCGCAGCGGTTGCTCCTGAGCCCTCAACCTGGCCACCTTGCACCGGCACGGCCGATATACTGACAACAGCGTCGGCAAGGCCGCCTGAGGCAGTCATCGCGGTGATAACGACCTGTGCCGGGTTCGGCACTATCGGAGGCGCCGTGTACAGGCCGGTCGAATCAATTGTCCCGGAAAATGAGCCGCTCGTGGCCATCACCCCCCAGGTCACGTTGTTAACCTGCACACCCGCAACGTATGCCCTGAACTGTTGTTGCGTCGAGACTGCAACTGTCACGGAGTTCGGTACGATGACTAACCCTGGTGTGCAAGGATTTACCAGGGCAAAAATGGAAGCACTGCTGAAATTGGATCCATACGCGATAATCGGTGCGGGATAACTGATCGTCGGGCTGGTTGGATCAAAATTCAAGGGCCCGGCATCGATCTGGGTCAGGATCGGCGTCAGGTTTGATAAGACCAGCGGCACTGAAGCAGATGCCGCGACAAGCGAAGGTTGTGGATTCGAAACCGAAACAGCGAGGATCCCTCCAACCAGCAATGCGGACTGCGGAATGCTTCCTGTAAGCGTTGTCGAACTCACGAAGGTAGTCGGAATGGTCACAATCCCCGCCGGTCCAGTGACGTTTATGACTGCGCCCGGCTGGAAAAAGAATCCGAATACCGTCAATGCAAGCGGGCCGGCGTTGTCGTCCAATCGGACCGGCGCCGCAATCGGGGATATCGACAGGACAACCGGCGCCGGACTCGTGAGATTAATCGTCAGTGCATTCGACGGACCGGCGGTCGGCGGCGGACTCACTACTGTCACATTCAGGACGGCGCTGGTCTGAAGCAACGAGGCCGGAACGGTAGCTGTGAGCTGATTGGCACTGACAAAAGTCGTGGGAAGAGCTGTGGCTTGCACGAATATGGTACTTCCCGGAACAAAGCCTGTTCCCAATACCGAGAAGGTAAATCCGGCGCTGCCGGCAATGAGCGGGGCGGGAACGCCGCTCAATTGCTCGATCGTTGGAGGCGCAGATCCGACCCCGAAATTCTGCGGCGCTGAGGTCACAAACCCGCCGGGTCCCACATTTTCGACAACCACGGTCGTGATGCGTGGAGCCACCAGGCTTTCCGCCGGAATCGTCGCTTGCAGAACCGTCTGGTTTTGCACGACGGTGGCCGTACCTCCCGTCGCGGTCGTTACAGTCACTGAAATTCCTGCCGAGGTCAAACTCGTCGCTACAGGCACGCCGTCAAAAATAATTTCGCTCGTGTTGTTGAAAGGTCCGCCCGCGACGACGATCTGCGTTGCCGGGCTGCCGGCGACCACGCCCGAAGGTTGAACGGCGGTAATCGCCGGACGAATCAAAGTGGCCGTGAAATTATTGCCCCGGCTGCTGGCGGACCCGATGTTCACGGTGATCGAAGCGGGACTCATTGTGTATCCCGGATCGACAGCCTGGACCAGGTATGCGCCCGGAGGCGTCTTCGCAAATTGATAGTTCCCCGAGGCATCCGTAACGGCGGACGTTGTCAACGCACCGCTCAATTGAATACTGGCGCCGGCCAAAGCCACACCATTGTTCGTGACGTTACCGGTAATGAAGAACTTCGTAGCGGCCGGCGGAATATAGTTCGGCTGCGAATGCATTGCCGGCAGATTGGCGAGCACACTGTCGTCGGTCTTGCCCTCGAGGGCTTGAGCCGAAATCGGGGAATCCGAAGAGATATAGATGAATCCGGCAGTCGTGGCTTCCGGCAGGAGCGTCTGAAGCGTTTCGCTGCCCAGAGTTAACGCGGGAATGGTCAGCGATGCCGACGAGGCGCCCGACCCGTCATCCGGAATATTGAGGACCGTCAAATTAGCCGGAACGGCGTTGGAATTCCTGAAAGACAAGCCGGTGAAAACCGACGGATCCGCCGCGCGGGTGCGGTAAGCAAAGTTCGTGCTGGGAGGGTCGGATGGCGTGAAAACGACGATTCCGTTCTGCGATACGCTTGCGACCGCTTCCGCCGCAATAACCGGCGTCTGGCTGCTGACCGTCAGTGATCCCATAATCATGCCGGCCGGAAGCGTAAAGATATTCGGCAGCCCCACGCGCACAGAACCGTTCGCCGGGATCTGCAAATTCGCGGCTGTAGTGTTTGCCACCGGCTGGCCGTTTGAACCATTCAGCGTGATTGTTGCCGTAATCGCCGACCCGGACGGGTTCACGACCTGAACAACTGTCGAATAATCGGCGCCCTGCACGAACACGGGAAACAAGGAGTTTGTCGTCGCGGAGGATGGCGGGACGCCCGGAATCAACGCGAAATCAAGATGAGGACCGACGATTCCCTGATTGTCATCCGAAAAATTCGCAAGGCTGGCCACAACGTAGATGAACTTCGCCGGCCCCAGCACATTCGATAAAGCACGCACTACAACGTGCGAAATCTCCACGTTTTGTGTAAACGCGGATTGCGGAACAAGCGCATTGATGTTCGTCGTCAGGGTGCCGAGCCGGGGCAGAGTCGCCTGTCCGCTTCCCAGGATCGAACCGTCTGTGCCGACAACCAGAATAATGACGGAGGTCGCAACCGGCGACGGGTTCAGGATCGACAGGTTCATGATGCCGTTGTTGGCGGGTCCGAACGGAACATAAAAACTCTCGGACGCCACCGCCGGCGCCATCGTCTCAAAATTGCCCGCACCATCGGAGAGGGTCGCAACGCTGGAGAGCGGCCCGTTCGTAGTGATGAGGAGAGAACCATTAAAAGAGGACAAAGCAAACGACGCAGCGGTATATCGCTGTTGCGTTTCCGCAGGGACTCTCTGAAACGTGTTGACCAGTGTGCCGGAATTGGAATCAACCAGAGTAATCTCCGCGGTCACTGCCTGGGTGCTGAGATTATTCAGGATGAATTCAGACCCCGCCTGACTGTTGAACAGCGGATACACATATTGATTGCTGGCTGTTATGGCCTGCGCAAATCCAGCCGTTGTTGAAGTGAGAAACGATGCGCACGCGAAAACGCTGCATGCTAAAACCCAACCGAGTGTGCGATTGATTCGCGGCATTGGCGTCGACCTTTCTAAGTCCCTGTAAAACCTAACCAAACTCGTCGGACATTAGCTAAAGGGCAAATCGATGTCAAGAAAAGGGGCGCAATTAGTAGCGTAATCGTTCCATAAGTATTGCTAGATTTTGGTGTGTCCCCTCCTTGTTGGAAGCCCAAAGCCCGCCGGCCGTTAACAAGTTTTTACAAGATCACCCGGAGATGCCCCGACTATAATTCGACATGTGGTAGCGCGCGTGAAGTCCAGCATGCTTCTCGCTGGCCTGCCGCTCATCCTTCTTCCCCTTTTAGCAGTGTTGCAATATCGATGGATAGGCGAGGTCAGCGCCGCGGAACGCGACCGGCTGGAGAGCAGCCTTCGTGTGGCATCGGACCACTTCGCCTCGGATTTCGATGCGGAACTGACGCGCCTCGCCAATGGTTTTCAGATTCGCGACGGCTTTCCGGACAGTGCCGAGCCGCTGGTCGAGCGTTACCAGACATGGTCCGCGACAGCGCCCTATCCGCGGATTGTCCGCAATCTTTATCTGTTGAAAACCAATACGAACAGTGAACCCGAGTTGAATCGGATCGATCTTCAGTCCGGTGAAATGACGCCGGAGCCTTTACCGAAGGAACTACGCGGGATAGGCGATCGATTCCGCCCGGGAACCATCGCGCCGCTTTCACAGGACTCGATGTTTCTGGTCATGATGATTTTCCGGCGCGGCCGTGCGTTTGGAACGCGGCCGGACGACAACCGTTCAAAAACTTCGGATGACTTTGCGCGCACTCCGCGTTTCGGGCGCGGGGGCCGCGGGGGCCGCGGCGGCCGTGGCTCCGGAGGACCCGGCGCGGGCGGTCCGGGAGGACCCGCCGGCCCCTCCGACGGCGCCGTCGTCATGGAATTGGATCGCGAGGTCATTGTCAGAGACCTGATTCCGGCACTTGTCGAAAAACACTTCTCGACACACGACGATCCGGCATATCGCATTGCAGTCGTCAGCCACGGCGACGTGCCGCGTGTCGTGTACTCGTCGGCCGGCGAGTGGAAGCCCGAAGAACTCGCCACACCGGATGCCCAACTGAGCCTGTTCGGGACGCCGCCGGCACCCCCCGCGTCCGGAGGACCGGGCTCTCAAGGCAGCAGGCGGAACCGGCCCAACCGCGGTCCGGGACCGCTTGCGCGGAACGGGTTTCCGGGCTCTCTGATCAGCCAACCCTGGACGCTGCTGGCCAAGCATCGCGCCGGCTCTCTCGAACGGGCTGTCGCGCAGGACCGCACGCGCGGCCTCGCCATCAGTTTTGGAATACTGCTGGTGCTGGCCGCAGGCCTGATCACCGTCGTCATCTCCAGCCAACGCGCCCACATCCTCAGCAAATTGCAGATGGAATTCGCAGCCGGCGTGTCGCACGAACTGAGGACGCCTCTGGCCGTCATTCGTTCGGCCGCGTATAACCTGCGCAGCGGCGTCGTTCGAGACAAGGAGGGCATCGAACAATATGCCGCCATCGTCCAGGAAGAGGCGCGCCGCCTGTCGGACATGGTCGAAGAGGTATTGCTTTATTCGGAAACTCAATCCGGGCGGAAAAAGTACAAGCTGGAACCGATCGATGTGAATGAAGTCATCGACCGGGCGCTCACAAACATCTCGTCCGCCATCGATCTCGAGAAGTGCGAATTTTCAACGCGTATCGATCCCGACCTTCCTCCGGTGAAGGCGGATCCCGCCGGACTGACACAATGCATTCAGAATTTATTAAGCAACGCATTCAAGTACGGCAAGAACGGAGACAAACTGCATATCGATATCGTCGGGCAAAAGGACTCCGGAGAAAACGAAGTCCGCCTCAGCCTTGCCGATCGCGGACCTGGTATAGACGTTGCGGATCAGCGCCACCTGTTCGAACCGTTTTATCGTGGAGAACACATTGAATCGAACGTTCCAGGTAACGGATTGGGGCTTCATCTCGTCAAACGCATCATGCAAGCGCAAGGAGGCCGCGTGACATTCAGTCCGGCGCCGGATGGAGGCGCCTGCTTTACTCTCCACATCCCCATCGCGTCATGAACAAAGCGCATATCCTTCTGGTCGAAGACGAAGCCAACCTCCGGCGCACCGTTTCCGACCTTTTAAAGAGTGACGGCTACACGGTTCAAAGTTCCGGCGATGGCCTCGAAGCCCAGCAACTGGCGATGTCCCAGCCGTTCGATCTCATCATCCTCGACGTGATGCTGCCGTCGAAGAACGGCTTCGATGTCTGCCGCCATCTGCGAAAGAACGGCGTCAATACCCCGATCCTCATGCTTACAGCCCGGACCGAGTTGAACAACAAGGTTCTGGGTTTTAAAGCCGGCGGCGATGACTACCTGACCAAACCGTTCGACACGCCCGAACTTCAGGCCCGGGTTGAAGCGCTGCTGCGGCGCGCGCCGGCCGCTTCGCGCCCGGAGCTGAAGACATATGAATTCGACGGCATCCACGTCGACTTCACAAAAGGGCGTGTCATCAAACACGGCAAATCCACCGACCTCGGTGAACGGGAGTGCCGGCTGCTCCGCTATCTTGTCGAACGGAAGGGCTCGGTTCTTTCGCGCGATGAACTGCTCCAGGAAGTCTGGGGTTACAAGTCGATCCCGCTGACCCGCACCGTCGATGTCCATGTCGCCTGGCTCCGCCAGAAAATCGAAGACGATCCGAAGAATCCCCAATACATCGTCACCGTCCACGGCCAGGGCTACCGCTTTTCGGGCTGAATTCCAGCAGGCACAGAAAACGGAATTTCCTAAAAATTCGGCGCGAGCGGAAGCGCGATTGCACTTTTTCCCAAAACCACCATAATGATCGCCGATGGCATTCGTTCGTGACACCCGTACGGCACGAGTGGAAAAAAGCTCCGAAGGAATCGTCGTCACGCGCATCCTGCCCGAAGTGCTGCAAACCCTGAATGATGCCGTTGAAAACATCTCGGTTTCGGCGGCAGCCTGCGGGGGTCAGCGGGCGCCGATCGTTGTCGATCTCCGGCATGCGATGCCCCTCGATGCCGAAACCCGTCATTACTACACCGGCAAGCAGCTGACAGATTTCTTTACGTCGGTCGCTGTTCTGGTTCCGGTCGGACGCCGTCGAAGCTCTTCGACTCTGAAGCGGAAGCCATGCAGTGGTCCGTTCAATACCTGAGGGTGGCTCCGAAACCAAGATGAGTGAAGAGCAGCTCAACTTCGAGCGTTCGAGATTCCTGGCGCTGCTCGACTCCATGGAATGCATGGCGGCAGGAGATCTCGAGCGCCAGATCCCTCTCTCCGGCGAAAAAGACGCAGCCCCCGGGTTTGCCAGGAGGGGAGTTCGGCTCCCTTTGAACCTTCACCTTGCCGCAGGAGTCCGCAGCGTATCGATTTTTTGCTGCAGGTCGCGGCGTTCCGAGGGATCGGCTTCCCACTTGAGAGCCTCTTCGTAAATGGCGGCGGCGATATCACGGCGATTCTCGCGTTCGTAGTAGGGTCCGAGGTAATAGCTCACCATGAATCCGGAAAGCCTCGGGGTGGCGAGCGCGAGGAGAGCCGTCGTCGCGATGCGGCGCAGCTCGCGCGTGGTGTCGGATTTCAAACGGGCGCGAAAGTCGGCGAACATCAGGCGATAGGCCTGGGGCAGATCGCTTCGTTCCTTCTCAACGAGGTCGAGTTCATGCAGAAGGGCCGCATTTTCCCCGGCGGGATACACGGGGTCCGCCAGGAACTTCGGCTGGGAACGCATCCGCGCGATGTCTTGCACGATCTGACCGATGAAGTCCGTTTCCTGCGCCAGCTTGACGTAATTCACGCGGTCCGCGGTATCTCCGGCGCCGTGATAGTCCTTGTGGGTCGCGTCGGAAAAAAACAGATATGGCACATGCTTGAGGGTGAATCCCGCAAAGTCACTACGGGGCCCGATCAGGTCGGTTCCGACAACCAGCATATCGGGCCGCGATCGCTTCTGCACGACGGCCGAAAGCTCCTTCGAGTACTCGGCCCCGAGAACAAACATCGTCCAGGACGAGAGATCCATGAACTGGCGGCCCAGGGTGTCGAAGATGATCGCAGACTGGGCCTTGTCCAGCGGATAGGGCGAATGATCGACGTAGTATCGTGAACCGTTGAGCCCCTGTTCTTCATCGTCGAACGCAACGGCCACGAGCGAGACCGGCAGTTCCTTTGTCTTCAGTTCGCGAACGAGCTCGAGCACGACCGCGACACCGGCGGCGTTATCGCTCGCCGACGGCATACCGGGGCCTTGACCGTCATAATGCGCGCCGAGAAGGATGTAGCGCTCTGCCTTTCCGATCCGGCCGATGACGTTCTTCCGCCGGCCTCCGAAATCCTGCATCTGCACATCGCATCCCATGTCCTTCAATTGCTGCGAAATGTAGTCCGCCGCAGCGGCCGCGCCGGGACTTCCGGCATAACGGCCTTCGCGCGCGGGATCTGCAAGCCAGGTCACATGCGCCTTGAGCCGGTCGGCGGAAACCGCGCCAAGAGCGAGCAGAGCAAGAAGGCCAACCAGGATCGATGCGGATAATCTTCTGATTTTCATGTCGATTGATGCGGCTTCGCGAACGGCACAAAACCGGCCGCGATCAGCGCAACCAGGTAAGCGGTTAGACCGGCGAGAAGCGTTACTGTCACACCCCAGAATACGGCGACCACTACGGCAAGCACGGATGAGATGACGGAGAACGCGCCGTTAATCCCCCAGTACCAGGCCGCCGGAGCGGCGGCGTCCGAGTACTGGGCTTTCTTGATCCCGAGCGGAAACGCCATTCCCATGAAAAATCCGCAGGGAAACAGCAAGAGCGCCGAGGCCGCAATGCGTACAGGCGTCGAAGCGGCGGCGAATTCGCGGGTAATGGAGGGGCTGGCGGCAATGAAGGCCGCCAATATCAGCGGCAACAGCCATAACCATCCTGCAAATCGATGCGCGCACAGACTGCCCGCACTCGAAGCGATCAGCAGAACGAAGAGCACCACGGTCAGCCCGTAAATCGGATGCCCGAGAAATACGATCAGCCTCTCGAGCTGCCCGATCTCAATCATCATGAAAGCCAGTCCGATTCCCGCGAAGTAAATCATCAGCCTGGCCGAATGCGCCCGCCGAACGCGGCGCACCAGCGCGAGCGGCAGAACAATGGCAACTGCGCTGAGCGCCGTCACAATCAGCAGCAGTGTCCCGAGAACACGCACGGCCTTGAGATTGTTTCGATTCATGTCCCGGTAGGTCGACGATTTCAAAAGATCGGAAGCGCGCAGCATGTGAAAGAAGAATGGCGTATCGTCGGTCGGAGCGGCGATGTTCATCGGATAGGCGTGAATGAATTCCTCGTACTTTGCCGGATTGGCGATGGCTTCGAATTCCGGGCGGGCTGCAAACTGCGGCGTCAGCACGGGCTGAAACTGCAATGCTTTCGAAACTTGAAGTACGCGATCGACATCGTTCTTAGAAAACGGCTGTTTCGATACCAGAATGGTCGCCACACCGCCGCTGCGGACCATGATGATGTTCTGCCGCGGGTCCGCCACCCCCGCATCCATCAATGATTCTGTCGCCAGAGCGGTGAGGCGCAGGGTCTCCGCCGGCTGTGCATCGAAATACCAGCGGGACATGGTCAGAATTCCGCCGGGCGTCAGGTGATTCAGGAACGTCGCCCAGGCTTCCTTCGTATAAAGGCCGTTCTCCGTCAGCACGTACGCGCCGGCGGATGTCGCCGCCCAGGTGTCGATCAAGGAGGCCTGAATGATGCCGAATTTTTCGGAGGATCGCGCGACGTAGCTTCGCGCTTCGTCGTTGACCAGCGTCACCGCCGGGTTACTTTGCAGGTTTCCCGCATATTGCCCGAAGCGGCCGGTGAGAATACGCAGAATATCCGGGTTGATTTCAACGCCGGTCACGTGCCGTTGTTTGAACACCAGGGACGTCAGAATGTCCCGTCCGCCGCCGACGCCGATCACGAGCACAGACTCGGGACTCCTCAGATAGTGCACGAGAGCAGTCACGTCGTATTTCAAATGTTCGACGGCATCGAGATTCCCATCGAATCTGGTAATGACCGTCGCCGCTCCCGAATCGATGTTCAGGTAAAGCTGCTGCAGTTCCTTTGTCGAGTGATACGCAGGGCTCATTCCCCAGCCGAAGGGTTCTGTTCCAAGTTCTCCCACATGGATGCGCGAAAACGCGTTCCATTTTTCGTAAAGTCCGTCGTGATGATTCCTTCCACCTTTAATCCATTGCAGGTCGATCGCCCTCACCGACTGGTTCACGAGGCCGCCGGCGAGCAGAAGAGCGCAGCTCACAGCCGCTATCCATCGTCTCTTTCCGCCGGAGGATACGGAGAACGATGCCGCGGCCAGCGCGGCAATGCCGGCGTTCAGAAGCACGGCGCTCGGGGCATGAATATGGTTCAGGATCGGAATTGTCAGGACACATCCCGCAGCGGATCCGGCAAGATCCGCTGCATAGAGTTTGCCGGTATGCAGAGGAAAGCGCGTCAAGGCAACGCACACGACAACCCCGGCGAAGACGAACGGAATCGAAATGAGCGTGAATGCCAGCACAGTCGCAAAGACCCTCGTCTCCGGATCGACGGGAATGTACAGCTGGACCACAAAGCAGACGACGCTGCTCAGCGCGAAAAGAAGCGCGGTATTGGTGAGCGTGGCGAACGGGTCCCGTTTCTTCAGAACCTCGACCAGGACCGCGCCGGCAGCCAGACCGAACATGGCGAGAGAAATCGCCATGAAGGCGAAGTGGTACCACATCGTTACGCTGAAGATCCGCGTCAGAAATAATTCGAGTTGCAGGAGCGACAGAGTGGTAAGGAAAAGGCCCGCGTAAGTGA
>DASXLG010000314.1 GCA_036496425.1 Terriglobia bacterium
AGCGAGCTTGTCGTGATTTGCAGCTGGGTTTGCCCGAATGCCAGTTGAGCAGAAAATATGAAAAATAGGAGGAGGGCTAGGGACCGACCCAGGCCGCGACTCTCGACATTCCCCTCCTTTTCAAGGAGGGGTGGCTGCGCCATCAAGAAGAAGGTCCCGTTCCTCAGCGGCGCAGACGGGGTGGTTAGTAACTTCAACAAATAAGGTGCGCTGCGCGGTTCCTGGATAACCGCTATTGCTGCTTCGCCCTTTCGGGCTCGCGCTTCGCGCCCGCCCGAGCGTTCTAACGTTTGATCGCTCGGGCACCCCGCCTTGAAAAGGCGGGGTATGTTTATCTCATCGCATTTGGGGTTACTGACGCGCCTCATTGCGCATACCCCATGATCGCCACAAACCTCGGCGGCGGCACCACCACGATTCTCGGCTCAACCCCGGACGCGTCCAGCACCATCACGGGCTGCGTCGAGGCATTTGCAAACCGGAATATCGAATTCCCGTTCAGCCGCATCAGTCCCTTAGCCTGACATCCACAAGCGACAACCTTCCACGTCCTCGTCTGCACATCCACAATCGCGACGTTGCCTGAACTCCCATCCTGCAGAAACACCTTGCCACCGTCATCCGACGCCGCAATGCTGGAAAATCCCGTCATTCCATCCACCGCCGACACCAGCGGCACCTGAGTCGCCGCCCGCCCGGCATCCATCACGATGAATGCGCTCTGTGTGGCATCATCACTGACAATGGCATCCTCTTTATTGACGAAAAAAGCCGCCGCCGCAGGTTGAGCGATCGGCAGCCGGGAGACGGTACCCGATGACGGGATAACCCACAGGCCGGAACCCCCGTCGTCCGTCACTGTTTTCATCAGAACGACGGCTCCATCGTCGCTGATCGAAATCGCGGTCGGCTGTCCCGCAACTTGGGACGCGTCGAGAGAGGCGGTCACTGCCGGCGCCGACGGCAGGCCCTGAATGACCTGCACGGTTCGGGACCCGCCGTTATAAATGCCCGCCGCCTTTCCACCAGGGCTGATGGCCAGCAACGCCGGCGCGGCCTGCGCGCCGTCGACTGCAACAACCGACAGGTTGGCCAGGTTTACAAGGACGACGCTCGCGTCGCTATTGCTAACGGCGAGCGCATAATCCTGTTTGGGAGCGATAACGGCCCCATGAATCGCGCTGTTGAGTTGAATCGGAGCCGCCAGGACCGAAGCACCGGGAATTCCGGCGATCGGAAAGATCGAGGCGCCGGCTTCGTCCGGCAGAAATCCGACCAGCGGGCCGTTTATGGACGACGTTTGGGCCCGAACCTCGACGTTTCCGACGGCCAGACCAAGACAAATTAGAATAGGCAAAAAACGCATACGTTCCTTCGTGCAGTTATTTGGGCGCGCCTACTGCGGTTCCTCCAAAAGTGATGGTGGTACCGCTCGATGAGCTCGACGAGCTCCCGCTGTTGCTGTGGGCGGCAACTGCAGCAGCCGCCGCGGCCCCCGCGATAGCGAAGATCAGGATCAGCTTCTTGTGTCCTCCACCCTTCGCCACATTCGTTTGCAAGATGCTGGCTGTCGCCATTTGCCCCTGAAATTCCACCTTGACCACGACCTGGTACGGTCCATCCGACGCATTCGGGTGAAATGGACCGGCATTGGCAATCCCATCGGGACCTGTCACCAGACGCACGCTGCGTGAATCGTTCGCGAATTCTCCGCTCGGTCCGCCTTCGGGGGCCGTAAACGTGACCGCAGCGCCGCCTACTGGCCGGGCATTGGCATCCTGAATTCGTACGACCATAGGCCGCGCCGGAATCTGTTCGGTAACATTCCTGGCGCCTTCGCCCTCGACAACAACAATGTGCAGGCCTTGCTGCGCGGGCAGCGGCTGGCCCCAGGCCGAATGCAATACGAGCAGATGGCAAAGCGCCACGAGCGGCCATTGCTGCAGTCGTTTGCGCATTCCTTTTCTCATTTGCGGACCTAAGCCTCCTCACAAGCGGACCGATCATTATCCATGGTTTTACCGGCTCCGCCCGGGAAAAATATGGCTTGACAGATGAGCATGCGAATGAAAAATGGAGGACGGTTCTAGTAAGCCTGACGTCCCTGCAACATCCATAAACATGGGACCGTAGTGGCGGTAGCTCATCTGCCGCCTTTTTGCCTGCCGTTTCTCCGCCCGGAGCTGTTACTGATGAAAATTGGACTAACGACCTCTCAAGATTTTCTTGCATTGCTGGTACGGCGCCGGTGGTGGGTTATCGCTCCATTCATTGCGCTTTCCTTGACGGCCGCCGTGCTCACGCACTTTCTGCCGAAGAGTTATGTTTCGGAAACGTTGATTCTGATCCGGCCCCGCGACGTTCCTAAAGACTTCGTGAAGGACTTGATTTCCGGCACTCCACAGGAGCGTCTGAAAGCCATCGAACAAACGGTTTTGAGCAGGACAAATCTGATTCAGATTTTTCGGGAATTCGGCGACAGCCTTCCGGAGCTCTCGAGGCTGAATATGGACGAACGAGTGGTGAAGCTTCGGAATCAGATCAACATCGATTTCACGCTCGAAAAGAGCAATGGCGTCGAACTGCCCTTGACGTATTTTCGCATTTCTTACCGGAACGCGAATCCGGAGCTGGCTCAGAAGATCGCAAGCAAGCTGACCACTCTCTTTATCGAGCAAGACAATCAGGTCCGGCAGGACCAGGTTTTTGGTACGACCGAGTTTTTCACAGCCGAGCTGGAAAAAGTAACCCAGCAGTTGAATGATTCCGAAGCGAAGCTGAAGGATTTCAAAGCCTCGCGCCAATTCGAGCTCCCGGATCAACGGGAGGTGAATCTCAGAGGACTGGATCGCCTCGCTCTCGAAAAAAATGCCAACGCGGAGGCCCTCGATCGCGAACTGACGATTCGCTTAAACCTGGAGCGCGAAACCTCCGAGACACCGGCAATATTGCCGAAGCCGGCTCCGGTGGCGGTGACTCCTTCCGGGGTTCCAGTATCCGTTGAAGTTAATGCTCAATTCTCAGAGTATCGTAAGGCCGAACAGGAATACGCGGACCTGTCGTCCAAATACACTCCGAAACATCCGGAGGTTCTGGCCGCAAAAGCGCGGTTGGATCGGATAAAAGATAAACTGCCACCGGCGCTGCTCGCGGCGGCATCCGGTCAGCCCCCAACGGAAGCGACAGCGCCTTCCAGCCCGACACCGGCCCCAAGCCAGAGTGCTGGCGACCCGAACCCTGCCTACCTGAGATTGCAGTCGCAGCTGGAACAAGTGAAGACGGAGTTGGAAATCCGGCAGAAAGAAAAGGCTTTTATCGAGTCGGAAATCGGGAAATATAGCAAGCGCGTCGAAGACACTCCCAAGACCGAGCAGGATATTTCTGAGGTCGAGCGCCAGACGAACGATCTAAAAAGAGACTACGAGGATCTGAAGGGCAAGCTGGCTCAGGCGAAACTATCCGAGAGTCTCGAGAGCAAACAGAAGGGCTCTCAGTTCATCATTGTCGATCCGGCCAATTATCCGTTGGATCCGGATAAACCCAACAAGACGGCCGTCTTTCTCGCCGCCTGTGTGTTCAGTTTGCTGGCCTCGATGGCATTCGCCGCGGGCATCGATATCGCCCGGCAGAAAGTATGGACGCACTCCCAGATCGAAGCGTTGTGGGGATTGCCGGTTTTAGTCGAAATCCCCGAAATTTTGACGGATTCCGATTTGGCGGCAGTGCGTGTTCGGAATTTCAAGGCCCTTGTTGCCTCGATGGCCGGTGTTCTGGTTTACGGCGCCTGTCTTTATGGCGTTTTTCTCAAGCACAATTTCATCCTGAGGCAACTGGACCCTTTGCTTCAGAAACTCATTTACAAACAATAGTGCAGCACAAACGGGTTTTAGACGAAATTCGCCGGCTTCACGAAGAGCGGCGCACGGGCATGCTCGTTCTGGCCGGAAGTACGGGCGAGCGCGTCGAGCTTTTCTTCCGCGAGGGTTTGATCGAAGCGGCGTCATCGAATCTGGAGTCACGCCGCATCGGCGATTATCTGGTCAAAGACGGATCGCTCCAGCCTGATGACACAGATGCAATCCAGTCTGAGGCAGAACGCCGGAAAATCGGCTTCGCGGAGGCTGCCGTTGAGAAAAAGCTTCTGGATCGATCCGACGTTGGAGCGGCCGCCCGTGCTCAGGCGGTGGACCTGGTCGAACATGTTTTGACGAGCACGTTTGAAGTCGAGTCGTTTGCCGGCTCGTTACGCTCTTACTACGTTCCCGCGAAGCTCAGCTTTTCCCATGTCCAGCTCGAAATGTGCCGGAATAATTCGAGACCGGTGGAGCTGGAGGATGATGTACGCCTTACATTGGCAACCGGCGCTGATCTTTCGGGTTTTTCCTGGTTTCCCCAGGAACTGTCGATTCTCAACGAGCTCCGATGTGCTAGTACAGTGGATGAGTTGTCCGGCAGGACAGGCATTTCGGAAATAAACGTGAAGAAGATCCTGGGTGTTCTCGACAGCTTAGGCGTGCTGAGCGAGGCGGATGACGTCGAAGACTCTCCCGAACATACGGAACTGGTTGCCGCTTCCGGCTTTAATTTCGAAGCCTTGATTCCCGTCGTTACGGATGCCGTTCTGAACGAAAAACTGGAAGTCGCGAGAAACGAAGGGTCGTTTACGAGCGAACAGTTTAAGAATTTGAAGATTCGGATCCGGCAGGCGAATTCGGAAAGACCGATCCAGGTGATCACCGTCTCCAGCCCCGATGCCCAGGATGGCAAGTCTCTGATTAGCGCGAATCTGGCGTTTTCGTTCGCGCTCGATCCCGGCCGGCGTGTCGCCGTCGTGGATTGCGATTTGAGAAATCCCGCATTGGACAAGTATCTGGGCGTCCCGACCGAGCCCGGCCTTTTGCAATATCTCGGAAACGGTCATCTGAGTCCCTACTGCTATGTTCGCCGTCTGGAGAATCTCTATTTCCTGACTGCCGGTGGCCTGGCCCCGAATCCGATCGAGGCCCTGTCCATGAAGAAGATGAAGCAGTTGGTGGAGCAGCTGCGCAAAGACTTTGACACGGTTATCCTGGACGCGCCGCCGTATTCACCGATTTCCGACGCGCGGATTGTGAGTGCTTTGAGTGATGCGGTTCTGCTCGTCGTGCGCCGGGGTAAGACTTCTTACAGCAGCATCGATCACGCCTTTGCAGCGGCGGACCGGAATAAATTGCTGGGTGTGGTTTTTAATGACGTAAAGCCGATGCTTTTCCACACCAACCATCAATTTGGCTACTACTACGGCGAGGACAAGAGCGGCGAGGCCAAGATTACGAAAGTCCGCAGCACCCGCAGGAGTTATCTCGAACCCTGAAGTAAGGACACTTCAACCTTAAGGTGAATGCAATGAAGCAAACAACTCCAATTCCCCTTGCCGCTGAACCTCTTTTCCGGCGTCTGCTTTCCCTCGAGCGCCGCAGATGCGAGCGTTCCGAAGGCCGCTTTGGCCTGCTCCTCGTGGACCTGGAATCGGTTCGCGCCTCTGCGGCCGCCCCGGATCTTGAGCGCGTCGCCTCAGCTATCGCCGCTGCCATGCGCGAAACCGATATTACGGGCTGGTACGAAGAAGGTTCCACGATCGGCGTTATCCTCACCGAACTCAACGAAACCAAGCGGGAAACCCTCGAGGCCGTGGTTGTCGAGCGCACGAAGTGTCTGGTGGTCGATCACCTCGGGGAAATGCAGGGACACCGTGTTCGGATCTCCTGTCATCTCTTTCCGGATGACGATGTTGCAAATCACATTTTTTATTCGGAAGAGAACCAATCCCGTACCGGAACGACGCATTCCATGTTTCTGAAACGCGCAATCGACGTCGCAGGAAGTCTTGCCGCTCTCATTCTTTTGTCGCCCCTGTTCGTTGTGATCGCGGCGTTGATCAAACTCACTTCCGAGGGTCCGATTTTTTTCCGGCAAAAGCGGATTGGGCAGTTTGGCGGGAAATTCATTTTTCTCAAGTTTCGCTCCATGATTGTGAATAATAATCCGGAAATTCATCGGCAATACGTTCAGAATCTCATCACCAAGAAAGTGGATCCATCGGCCGGCGCCTTTAAGATCAAAAACGATCCACGCGTGACTCGAATCGGCAGATTTTTGCGCAAGAGCAGTCTTGATGAGCTTCCCCAATTTTTGAATGTCCTTTGCGGTGAAATGTCATTGGTCGGCCCCCGCCCGCCCATTCCCTATGAATTTGAAAATTATTTGCTATGGCATCGGCGGCGGGTCCTTGAGGTGAAGCCTGGCATTACCGGCGAGTGGCAGGTCTTCGGCCGCAGCCGCACGACGTTTGATGAGATGGTGCGGATGGACCTTCGATACATACAGAATCGCTCGATCTGGTTGGATTTGAAGATACTTTTCAAAACGCCATTGGCCGTGATCAGCGGTGACGGCGCCTATTAACAAAAGCAATACTTCGAGGATGGCTTGTGAATAACAAAAACTCTTCCACATTGAAAATCGGTGTTATCGGCTACGGCTACTGGGGACCGAATATCGTCCGCAATTTTTACAATGCGTCGGGCGCGACCGTCACCTGCGTCTGTGATTTGAGCCCGAAGTCTTTACAACGGGTGCGGCAGAACTATCCAGCGATGGAGGTGACAACCAATCCCGATGACATCCTGCTGAGCGCCGAAATCGACGCCGTGGCCATTGTGACTCCTATATCGCATCATTTCCCGCTTGCAAAGAGAGCGCTCGAGAATGGGAAACACATCTTTGTCGAGAAACCGTTCACTGCGAACACCGCTGAAGCCGCGGAATTGATCGAACTTGCCGAACGCAAGAATTTGCGCGTCATGGTGGACCACACGTTCCTGTTCAACGGTGCTGTTCGTAAGATTCGCGAGGTCATGGACAGCGGTCTTCTGGGCAACCTTTACTATTACGATTCGACACGCGTGAATCTCGGGTTGTTCCAGCACGACGCGAATGTCGTCTGGGATCTCGCTCCGCATGATCTGTCCATCATCGACCACCTGATTCCCGGCGGGCCGGAGGCGATCGTTGCGACGGGCGAAAAGCACGTCAATGGTGTCGAGGATATGGCTTTCGTCACGATGTATTTCCCCGACAAGGTCATCGCCCACCTCAACGTCAACTGGTTATCCCCAGTCAAAGTCCGGACCACGCTTATCGGCGGCGAGAAGAAAATGCTTGTCTGGAATGACCTCGAGGCCGACGAAAAGATCAAGATCTATGACAAGGGTGTCGAGCGCACGACATCGAATGGAGCCTACGATCTCCGTGTAAGTTACCGGGCGGGTGATCTGTGGGTTCCGCGCCTCGAGCAGGTCGAAGCGTTGACATACGAAACACAATACTTTGTGGATTGCGTTCTGAATGGCGAGAACCCATTTAATGACGGTAATGCGGGTCTGCGCGTCGTTCAGATGCTCGAAGCCATCGATGAATCGATGTCTCAAAAGGGCAAGATGGTGTACTGCAGCACGCCTGCAAAGCAGATGGCATCGGAAATTGCACATTGAGGTTGGGGTTCATCGCTCGTAGAGAGTGTTGGGTTCTGACACTGAGAGCAAAAGCGTTGGCTGTCGTCCTGGCCATTGGATTGGGAGCGACCACAATCTACGGCGCCTACCCATTCCTTGCAATCAATGATCCCAGATTACACGATTACCTCATTCTTGAAGGTTGGACGATTTCCAGCAGGAGTGTGTTGCGGCAAACGGCAGCGGCGTATCGCAATGGACACTATCGGGGCCTCTTGATCGCGGAAGAAGTATATGGTGACCAGGAGTTGGATCGGTATTGGTATCCGCAGAGCCATGATGTTGTGGACACTCTCGCCAAATACGGAGTTCCGTGCGACGCTGTAACAATAATCGCTTATCCAGCCGTGGAGCGCGACAGAACTTACCGTGCCGCAACCGCAGCTAAGGAGTGGTTCATCCGAAATAAGGTACCGATTCAGTCCGCGGACGTCGCCACAATTGGTCCGCATGCACGCCGCTCACGCCTGTTGTTCCAACAGGCATTCGGAAGTGTGGGAAAAATCGGAGTTATCGCTTTAACGGACGAACTATACGATCCAACACATTGGTGGGCAACCAGCGAGGGCTTCCGCGAGGTTCAGGGCGAGGCTGTCGCCTACCTCTATGCTCGCTTCTATCTTCTATGGCGGTAATGACCTTATCCTCGTCCGTACGCTGCTCCCGCGTTCTTGACCATTATTATCGCTGTGCGCCCGTTCTTCCGAACTTCCAGACGAGCGAGGTGTTGCAAGAGCCGAAGGGCTTTTTCCGTTTTGGGGATGTTGTTTGTTATGGACAGACTGTAGATGGGGCCGTTGCTTCATCTGCAAACGGAGAACTCGTCAGCCACCGGGGCGCACTTCAACAACGGAGCTCATCTATAGTCCTGCCCTTCGATATCGATGAAGTGGCCGACAATTTGAGAAATGAACGTTATCAAGGTTTTTCGGGCTGGCAAGCGAGGATTCAAAGATCGTTGATTCGGGATATCTACTATGCCATCCGTCCCGCGCTGCCCGTGTCACTCCGAAAGTACTTACAAAAGATCTATCTAGGAGACTGGCGCAGGATTGCCTTCCCAAAGTGGCCCATCGATGACAGCGTCGATCGATTGTTCCACAAAGTGCTTGCGCTTGGCATGCAGTCGTCAGGGATCGACCGGCTGCCATTCATCTGGTTCTGGCCTCACGGACATCAGTCTTGCGCCATCCTGACGCACGACGTTGAGACTGCTGCCGGCAGGGACTTTTGTGCCACGCTGATGGATCTGGATGACAGTTATTCCATTAAAGCGTCCTTTCAAATCGTGCCTCAGAAGAGGTATGCGGTTCCCCTCTCGTATCTTCAGTTGATCCGGGACCGCGGATTTGAAGTAAACGTCCAGGGGCTGGACCACGATGGAAATCTTTTCCGGGACCACAAAAGCTTTCTCAGGGATGCGAAACACATCAATAGCTACGCTCGGGAATTTGGTGCCTTGGGCTTCCGGTCCCCCATTCTGTACCGCAATGCCGACTGGTTCCAGGATCTCGATTTTTCTTATGACATGTCGGTCCCGAATGTGGCGCGCCT
>DASXLG010000315.1 GCA_036496425.1 Terriglobia bacterium
CGTGGTAAGGCACGTCCACTCGTCCGCGGATTCAATTTATCGAACCGAGCGTCGGCTATCCTGTTGAAAGCCATAGCGGCACTGCGAGCTCCGACCATCGCCGCAAGAATCCAGCTGGTTTGCCACAGCGTTGGTAAACCCTTTCGCGCCAATAATGCGCCTATAAATGCAAATGGAAGGGCGAAGACGGTGTGCTCGAACTTAATCATATCGAGCGTTATGTGTAACTTACGTAATATCAACACTTAGCTCCCGATAATCGGCACACCAAGTCTAACTCACTATGACGTACTCGAAGCAACGACTTAGGGAGATAACGGCGCTGAAGAAAGAGGCCGTCCGGCGAATCCAGACGGACATCGGCGAGATTCACCCCTCCCCCACACGAAAATATATCCATGAATTTAATAAGGAATTCCAAGGCTTTGAGTCCGTCTGCACACCTCAAGACATCCTCCAACAGGCAGAACGGGCGAATCTGATCTGGATCGGCGACTATCACGCTTTGCCGGCCTGCCAGGCCTATGCCGTAAGCTTGTTGAAGGAACTGTCGAATCACAAGAAAAACCTGGCACTTGCGGTCGAACCGGTATTCGCGCGGCACCAGAAGGTTCTGGACTCGTGGATGGCGGGCGAAATTTCAGAGCAGGAGTTTCTCGATAGGGTTCGATATTACGAAGAATGGGGCTGCGACTGGCAGTCCTACAAGATGATCTTCCAGACCGCCCGGGACCTCAAGGTTCCCGTCCATGCCGTCGACTGCCAGCCCCGCAACGACATGCGCAGCATTGGACGCCGGGACCTGGGCGTGGCCCGGCGGATTGCGCGGTTGATGGAAAAGAATCCGGATCAAACGCTCATCGTCTTGTTCGGCGAGTCCCACCTGGCCTCGAACCATCTGCCCGGACAGGTGCGCGCCATTGCCGCGCGCAAGGAGATCGCGCTCAAGGAATTGACGATCCTTCAGAATGTCGACGCGCTTTACTGGAAGCTCGAAGAAAGCGGGCTCGGAGAGGCTCGCGCCCTGCGGGTGCGCGCCGGCTGCTACTGCGTCTTCAATGCCACACCGATCGAGAAATACGAATCCTTCCGGCAATACCTGCACAAATGCATCGAAGAGGATTCGTCGGGCGACTGGACGCTCCTGACGCAAACACTGATGGAACTGATGATGGATTTTCTGGCATTGAAAAAGAGTGAAAGTGTTGTCAGTCACATACCGGTACCTGAGGAATTCCAGCTGGGCCAGGCCGCGGAAGAGTTCGCGCGCCGCATCCATCAGGCTTGCCGCGGCGAGCTCGACAAACCGGTGGAGCGGGCGGCACCCGATGAATTCTTCGTACGCGTAATCGAAAGCGGACTCGGCTACTTCTGTTCGAAGCTGCTGGATTCGTCGCGCGACGGCATCGAGTCGCTGGCAGAACGGGTCCTGAGCCAGACCGGCCGCAGCGATCAGCTCACTCGAACCATCGAACTGCTGGTGCACCCCGGCAAGCGGCCGGGAGCCGAGCACTTTTCGGCGTTGCGATCCGCGATCGAAGCCAAAGCCGGAAAACAGAAAACCACCCGCATGCTCAGCCAGCTGCTCGGCTACGCGCTCGGGCG
The DNA here is from genome assembly GCA_036496425.1 of Terriglobia bacterium. Taxonomy (NCBI): domain Bacteria; kingdom Pseudomonadati; phylum Acidobacteriota; class Terriglobia; species Terriglobia bacterium. Next base: position 1,606 of record DASXLG010000315.1, read on the forward strand.
GAGGCTTTTTCTGGCATATCTGCAGTCCCGCATTTCCCGCAGAGAGATCCAGGCGATCTTTCAAGATCCACTCGACACACCCCAGCGTCCGTTAGAATGTTATCGGGAGCTGACGTCTAGGTATTAATTAGCCACAAAAGGCACAAAAGGAACTGTTTTCCCTTTTGTGCCTTTTGTGGCCAATTATCTTTGTATGACAGAGGAACAAATTCGAAAGATTCTGGAAGACCACCGGGCCGGAGCGCTCTCGGCCGACGACGCACTGAGTCGCCTGCGCGCACTCCCATTCGAAGACCTGGGCTTCGCCAATATCGATCATCACCGGTCGCTGCGCCAGGGTTTTCCGGAAGTCATCTTCGGCGCAGGTAAGACAGTGGAACAGGTCGGACGCATCGTCGAAGCGATGCACAAGCACGACCACAATATCCTTGTCACACGCGCGAACCCCGCTCAATTCGAGCGCGTAAAGCAAATTGCCCACGAGGCCGAGTTCCACGAAGGCGCACGGGCCATCGCGATCCATAAAGACAGGACGATCCACGGCAAAGGCACGGTAATGGTCGTATCCGCCGGCACCTCGGATATGCCGGTCGCGGAAGAAGCCGTCGTCACATTGAGGATCATGGGCAATCATGTCGACGCCCTCTACGATGTCGGCGTATCGGGATTGCACCGGCTGCTCGATCGCCGGGAACGGCTCTCGAAGGCGCGTGTGGTCATTGTGGTTGCGGGCATGGAAGGCGCCCTGCCGAGCGTGGTCGGCGGGCTCGTTTCCGCGCCGGTCATTGCAGTTCCGACCAGCATCGGATACGGCGCAAGCTTCAACGGCATCGCGGCACTGCTCGGCATGCTGAACAGCTGTGCCTCGAACGTGACTGTCGTCAATATTGATAACGGTTTCGGCGCCGGCGTCGTCGCCGGCCTGATCAACAGGTAGACGACGATGGACTTTTCGCTCGAAGCTCTCGAGTTTTACCGGCTGAAGGAACTGCTCGGCCGTTACGTCTCCACCCTCGCCGCCCGGCGCATGCTGGATGAGCTCGGTCCGATGCTCTCCGAGGAAAAGCTGGAAACCGAGCACGCGATCACCGCAGAAGCGGTGGCGTATCTGCGTGAACATCGTGTGCCGTTCAACGACATTCAGTTCCTGCCGGAAGCTCTGGATAAACTATCCGTCGCCGGCTCCGTATTGGAAATTCCAGAAATCGAAGCCATTCAATCCTTCCTTTCGCACGTTGAAGGGTTGCGGCTTCGATGGAAAGACGAACGTGAAGCGTTTCCGAAACTCGCGGCAATCGGGAATCGATTTCCTGATTTGCGCGAACTCAGCAAGCAGCTCGGCCGCGCCATCCAGAACGGAGAAGTCGATGAGAGCTACAGCCCGGAGCTGCGGCGCATCCGCCGGGCGTTATCCACGACGCGGGCCCGCCTGACGGAAAAACTCGAATCCTTCCTTCGAAGTCCGGCGTACGCCAGCCAACTCCAGGAACAGTTCGTTACGGTCCGGAACGGGCGGTTCGTGATTCCTGTACGCACCGAGCAAAAGCGCAGCGTGGACGGCATTGTCCACGGCAGTTCTTCAAGCGGCGCAACGGTTTTCATGGAGCCTCTTGCCGTTCTCGAGATGAACAATGAGTGGGTGCGGCTTCAGGACGAGGAACGGGCTGAAATTTCGCGAATCCTGGCGGAATTGACCGATCTGATCCAGGCCAGCGCCGGCCTCATCGATTCCGCGTTATCTCTGTCGGCTTACCTCGAGCTGGTTTTTGCGAAAGCGAGATTTTCACGCGATTTCGATTGCGTCCGTCCGGTCTTTTCGCGCGGGGCGTTAAGCCTGATCAAAGCGCGGCATCCGTTGCTCGAGGATAATCTGCGGCGGGAAAACTCCTCCATGACTCCCGTTTCACTGGATATGGATCCGAACCGGCGCATTCTCGTGATCAGCGGTCCCAACGCCGGCGGGAAAACCATCGTCTTGAAAACAACAGGACTGCTCGCCTTGATGGCGCAGTCCGGCATTCCGGTGCCTGCCGAAGAAGCGACAGTTCCGGTTTTCGATCGCGTTCTGGCGGATATCGGCGACCAGCAATCGATTACGAATCACCTCAGCACATTTTCGGCACACGTTCTGGCGATCAAGTCGATGATCGAGTCGGGGACTGCCCGGTCCCTCATCCTCCTGGATGAGATCGGAAGCAGCACGGAGCCCGGCGAAGGCGCCGCCCTCGCGCGCGCAGTGCTGGAGCAATTTCGGGAAATCGGCGCGCTGACGATTGCGACCACACACTACAACCGTCTGAAACTCTACGCGCAAACCAGCTCCGGAGTGGCGAATGCGGCGATGGAATTCAACGAAATCACGCTGCAACCCACGTATCGATTGATCCATGGGCTTTCCGGCGCTTCCAGCGGCTTGAAAATTGCCGAACGCCTTCAGCTTCCAAAGAGCGTTCTGGCTGCCGCTGTCGGGTTCCTGGACACCGCCGACCTCGAAGCGGCGCATTACGTGGAAGAACTCCGGCTCCGGATCGCCGATCTGGAGCACGAGAAATCCACGCTCGAAAAGGAGCGGCGTGAATTCGACGAGTGGAAGCAGAAGGAACTGGATCAGCTGACCGCGCAGCACAGGCAGGAGATCGCCCGGGTCGAGAAGAAGCTCGAACGCATTGTTCAGGACATGGCGGATCGGGCGGCCAGGGATCTGGAGTCTGTCAAAGACGAGTCCGCAAAAAAGGAGTTCCAGAAGAAGCTCGCCAATGCGAAAGCTCAGGCCAGCCGTGAAGTGGGGAGGGAGAAAGAAAGGGTGGCTCCCGCGCCGGTCCTTCCTTCAGCCGCCGCAACAAAGGCGCGGCAACCTATCGCAGTCGCAGAGGGCACCGCGGTCCAGGTCCTGTCGCTCGGCGTCACCGGCAGAATCACTCTGCTGAAAGGCGAAGAGGCGGAAGTTCTGGTCGGAAACATCAAACTCCGGCGGCCGGTTTCCGACCTCCAGGCTGTTGAAATCCAGCCGATCAAGCTGCCCGAAAATGTACGCGTTAACATCTCGACCAAGCCATTCGAAAAGAATGAGATCAACCTGGTAGGACGAACAGTCGACGAAGCCGTGGAACTCGCTGATAAATTCCTCGACGACGCCTTCTTAGCCCAGGTCAGCTTCATCCGGATCGTCCACGGCATGGGGACGGGCGCGCTACGACATGCCATTGCCGAGCTTCTGAGCCACCATCCACACGTCAGCCATTTCGAATCCCCGCCGCAGTCGGAAGGCGGACGTGGGGTTACGATCGTCACTCTTCGTGAATAATGGTATTTTCCCTCGCCACTACATGTCTAAATTCCCTATTGATATTTTCGATTCACCACATATAAATTAAACGATTTCGTTTTCAGGACCCCGCGGCAGCCCTTTATAATGAACAATTTCACCGAAACCGTTCGCAACTCTGCCGACCTCGTCCGAGTGGTTTCGGATTACGTCAGCCTGAAACAGGCTGGAACGACACTCAAGGGACTCTGTCCCTTTCACTCCGAAAAAACGCCTTCGTTTACGGTCCATCGGGACAAACAATTTTTTCACTGCTTCGGCTGCCAGGCCGGCGGTGATGTTTTCAAATTTGTGATGCTGGTAGAGAATGTGCCTTTTCCGGAGGCCGTGGAGATTGTGGCCGAAAAGTGCGGCATTCCGATTCCCGCCTCGAAAGGCCTGGATGACAAACAAGTTGGCGAACGCAAGCAACTCTTTGAAATCAATGAGCAGGCGGGCGCGTACTTCCAGCAGATGCTTTCCAGCGAGGAAGCGGCGCCGGCCAGGCAGGTTGTGGAAAAGCGAAGGGTAAACGAAACGTTCCTCAAAAAATTCGGGATGGGATACGCGCCCGCATCCGGATTGTTGGGCCATCTGCGGCTGAAAGATCCGGTTTCCAGCGGTCTTTTTGTCCGGAACGATCGCGGAGAAGTCTACGACCGGTTTCGGCGGCGGCTGATGTTTCCGATCTGGAATGAGCGCGGTAAGACCATCGGATTCGGCGGCCGGGCGCTCCTGCCCGATGCGCAACCGAAATACCTGAATTCGCCGGAATCGCCGCTTTATTCGAAATCCCAAGTGTTGTACGCGTTCCATTTCGCGCGGGATGCAGCTCAGAAGTCTGGACGCATGGTTGTGGTCGAAGGTTATTTCGACTGCCTGAGCCTGCATCAAGCCGGAATTTCGAACGTGGTCGCTTCCTGCGGGACGGCTCTGACTCAACAACAGGTCGGAATTATGGCGCGCTACGTGCCAGAGGTCGTGATGAATTACGACCCGGATGCGGCGGGTCAGAATGCCATGCGACGCTCGATCGATCTATTACTGGCGAAAAATCTTCGAATTCGAATCCTGAAGCTGGAGGGCGGCCTCGACCCGGACGATTATGTCCGTAAGGAGGGTGGCGAGGTTTATTCCAAACTTCTCGCGAATGCGCCGTACTTCTGGCAGTACCTCATGACGGAAGCGGCCCGGCAGCATGACCTGGATGAGCCGGCCCTGAAAGCCAATGCCGTGAACGATGTACTGCAGTATGTCGCCAAGATTGAAGACCGTGTGGAGCAGATCGAGATCGCCCGCGCGGTCGCGGAAGCCTTCAAAGTCCCGGAAAGCGCGATTTTTGAGCGCTTGAAGGTGACGCCGCGCCGGCCGGAAGTCCGGCCGGTGGCCCGGACGCCGCTGCCGGTAGCGCCGGAACGGAAATTGAAATCGTCAGAAAAGCAGCTGCTGCACGCTTTATTGCAAGGCATGGACATTGCTTCAGTCCTGGAACCTCTTTTCAGCAGCGACTTTAAGGGACAGTTCTGGTCCCGGCCGGTGTTCGAGGAACTTGTTAAAGATCCAGCCCGAAACGTCGAAATGGCTCTGCAAAACGTCCAAGATGAAGAGCTTAAGAAAGAGGTCCGGGCTGCAGTTTTGGAACCATTTGGACTTATTTCTAATGACCAGGCTTTGGATTCCGTGAAGCGACTCTATGACAGCCACCTCGTCCAAAAATTAGAGGAGATCCGTTTACAACTTAAAGAATACGGCTCCGGGGAACCCGCCCCCCAGGAACTGGTACGCAGGCTGGCAGAATTAAAGGCTGAACAAATGCGCGTCGCGGCGTTCAAAGCTTGAAAACAAGAGGGAGCAGCGTATTAGTGAATAAAGGAATGGCTAAAGGTAATCATAAAAAAGGAACAATCACCACCGCCGAAAAGGACGCCAAGGAAGCTCCGTCCAAGCGAACAGCTCTGGAAGAGCACTTAGGCGTAGGCGGTCTTGACGAAAAGTACGACGATAGTGTTCAAAAGCTCATCGATATCGGCAAGGAAAAGGGATATCTCCTTTACGATGAAGTGAGTGACCTGCTTCCTCCCGAAATCAGCGCGTCGGCCGAGGACCTCGACGACCTGTTCACCGCGTTTGGAACAGCCGGAATCGAAGTTATCGACACCGACGACCAGACTTTTGCCCCGTTGGATAAAGTCCAGGGAGAGCGGAAAGCCGACGGCGAAGCTCCGGAAGAAGGCGTCGAACTCGACCTGACTCCCGGCGCGCTCGAAAAGACCAATGACCCCGTCCGCATGTATCTCCGCGAGATGGGCACGGTTCCCCTGCTCACGCGCGACGGTGAAGTCGAAATCGCCAAACGCATTGAGCGCGGCCAGCTGACAGTCCTGAAAGTGCTCTCCCGCTCCGGTGTCATCGTCCGGGAAATCATTTCTCTGGGTGAGCAACTCCGGCAGGACCCCAGCATCATCAAAGACATCGTCCAGTTCACCGATGAAGAACTGACGGACGAAAAGATCGAACAAAAGCACCAGGAAACGCTGTCTGTCATCGACGAAATCGCAAAGACCTACAAGAAGGTAAACACGCTGCGCGCGAAACTCGATGAGGCACCCAAATCCAAGAAGGGGCCGTATCGGCGCGCGGCCTGGCACTTTGGCCGGACGCGGGTTTATCTTTCCCAGCTGGTCCGGTCGCTCGAATTTTCGAATTCTGAAAAGCTCCGCTTGATGGGCTTGATGAAATCGACTGTCGAGAAGATTCGTCCTCTCGAACAGGAATTGAACAAGCTCGAACGGAAGGCCGACCACACCAAAAAGGAATACCGGAAGGCCATCCAGAAGGACATCCGTACGGTGAAACAAAAGATCACCGATATGGAGGAAGAAACCCGCGCGTCTGCGCTCGAATTGAAGCGCACGCTCCAGACCATCATGGGCGGCCAGGTGCAGGCCGAAATCGCGAAACGCGAACTGGTCGAGGCCAACCTCCGGCTGGTGGTTTCGATCGCGAAGAAGTACACGAACCGCGGACTGCAGTTCCTCGACCTGATTCAGGAAGGCAACATCGGCCTGATGAAGGCCGTCGACAAATTCGAATACCGCCGGGGTTACAAGTTCTCGACTTATGCGACGTGGTGGATTCGCCAGGCGATCACCCGCGCGATCGCCGATCAGGCACGTACCATCCGCATCCCGGTGCACATGATCGAAACCATCAACAAATTGATCCGGACTTCGCGCGCCCTGGTGCAGGAACTCGGCCGCGAACCGACCAGCGAAGAAATTGCAAAGCGGATGGATATTCCGGTGTCGAAAGTCCGCAAGGTCCTCAAGATCGCTCAGGAACCGATCTCGCTGGAAACGCCGATCGGCGAAGAGGAAGATTCGCATCTTGGCGATTTCATCGAGGACCGGGGTGTGGTTTCTCCGGCCGATGCAGTGATCAACATCAACCTGAAGGAGATGACCGAGCAGGTTCTGAACACGCTGACTCCGCGCGAAGAGCGTGTCATCAAAATGCGATTCGGCCTGGAAGACGGAACCGAGCATACGCTCGAGGAAGTCGGCCAGAATTTCGCCGTCACTCGCGAACGTATCCGGCAGATCGAAGCGAAAGCGCTCCGGAAATTGCGGCATCCCAGCCGCAGCCGGCGTTTACGAGCTTTCCTCGACGGCACCGGGCGCGATTAAGGTAAACTGACAGGGTTGAAAGCAGGAACACAAGAAGCACAAGAGGCACAAGATGTTTTGTGCCTCTTGTGCTTCTTGTGTTCCTGCTTCCGGGCCCATAGCTCAGTTGGTTAGAGCTCCCGGCTCATAACCGGGCAGTCGTAGGTTCAAGTCCTACTGGGCCCACTAGCGCAGCCTTGATAAACAAATGAATTCAGATCTCAAGCAGCTCATCCGGCTCCAGACCATCGACCTCTCCATCCAGGAACTTCGGGCACGAATCGACAGATTTCCCGGCATCTCCAAGGCTCTCGACGAAAAGCTGAAGTCGGCGCAGGCCCACCTCGAAGCCTCCAAAGAGCAGGGCAAAAACAATCAGGGAAACCGCAAGAAACTCGAATCGGAGATCACCAGCATCGAAGGAAAGATCTCGAAATACCGGGATCAAATGGTCACCGTCAAGACCAACGAGGAGTATCGCGCGCTCCAGCATGAAATCGAGCATGCTCAGACCGGAATCCGCAAAATCGAGGACGACATTCTGAACCTCATGATGGAAGCCGAAACCGGGCAGACCGACATCAAGACCGCCGAAGTCCGCTTGAAGGAAGACCAGGCTAAGGTCCACGACGAGCGGAAAGCCCTCGAAGAGGAAAACAAACGCGACCTCAGTGCGCTGGAAGGTTATCTCAAAGAGCGCAAGGAGATACAGGCCACCGTTTCGTCGGATCTGGTCTCCCAGTACGACCGCGTCCGCAAACACCGCGGCGGCATCGGCGTTGCGGCCGCCCGCAACGAGGTCTGCGAGATCTGCCAGGTCCGGATCCGGCCGCAGGTTTTTCAGGAAATCCGCAAAAACGACCAGATCATCGCCTGCGACGCCTGCCAGCGAATCCTCTACAATCCTGAGAATCTCGACCATCCATTCGAAGTTGCCTAGTGAAGCTCGAAGCTTACATCGACGGCGGCTCGCGCGGTAATCCGGGCGAGGCTGGGGTCGGTGTCCACTTCACGGGGGTTGCTGGAATCGCGGAATATCTCGGTACCGGAACCAACAACTTCGCCGAGTACACCGCCCTGCTTACCGCTCTGCGATTCGCTGTTTTTGCACACTGCAGCGAACTGCATGTTTACGCGGACTCGGAACTGGTCGTGAAGCAGATCCTCGGCGAATATCAGGTCCGCCACGAAACCATCCGCCCTCTGCACGCTGCCGCTCAGCGCTGGATCGCACTGATCCCGCGTTTTTCCATCTCCCACGTCCGCCGCGAACAGAACCAGGACGCCGATAAACTGGCCAACCTCGCGATGGACACCCGCCGCAACAGCGTTACCTGGTACTGAAGCTCGAATATGGCAAATTCGAAGCGGGCCCGGCGAAGTACGATCCAGAGGATCCTGGCGCCGATCGAACGTTTCCTGGCGATCGAGTCCGCCAGCGGAATTGTCCTGATGCTGGCTGCAGCCGCGGCCCTGGTCTGCTCAAACTCACCGTTCAGAAACGTCTACACAGATTTATGGCGGATTCCCATCGGCCTCGGATTCCGCGGTTTCTTCTTCACGCAAGACCTGCATTTCTGGATCAACGAGGTCTTGATGACGTTCTTTTTCCTGCTGGTCGGACTCGAAGTCCGGCGTGAAATGCATTTCGGCGAACTCCAGGACAGCCGGCAAGCCGCTCTGCCCGTGGCCGCAGCTATCGGGGGGATGATCGTTCCCGGGCTGATCTTTTTCGCCCTGAATTTTCATCGGCCATCCGTGACCGGTTGGGCCGTTCCGATGGCCACCGACATCGCTTTCGCCGCTGGAGCACTGGCCTTGCTTGGTAAAACCGTGAGTCCAGCCGTTCGCATATTGTTGCTGGCTCTGGCGATCATCGATGACATCGGCGCGATCGTTGTCATTGCATTGTTTTACTCGACGTCACTTACCGCAATCGGGTTCCCGATTGCCGCTCTGGGAATCCTGGCGACATTCGCATGCAGCGGGCAGGTATTCGATCACTCGCAGCCTACATCGCTCCTGCAGCGGTGATCTGGGCCGGCATCTACGTCGCAGGAGTGCAACCGACGCTGGCTGGCGTCATCGCCGGGTTCATGACGCCCGTCAAACCGATGTATAAATCCGGCGGAGTCGAGCTTTCACCTTCCGAAAGGCTGCAGAACATACTCCATCGCTGGGTGGCATTTGGAATCATGCCCTTGTTTGCCTTCGCCAATGCCGGAGTCTCGATCGACAGCGTGCATCTGACGGGAGGGGCGCAGTGGATATTCTGGGGAGTCCTGCTGGGCCTTCTTGTTGGCAAGCCCATTGGAATTCTTGCGAGTTCATGGCTCAGTGTGGCGCTGAAATGGGCTTCGTTGCCGAACGGCGTCGGCTGGCGCCAGATCAGCATTATCGGAATGACCGGCTCGATTGGTTTCACGATGGCACTGTTCATCGCGCAACTCGCGTTTGTATCGGGTCCCTCCCTGGCGGCAGCCAAACTGTCGATTCTGGTTGCATCGGCATCCGGCGGCGTTCTCTCCGTCGCGGCAGGGCACGCACTGCTGAAACAGGCGGCAGGCGGCTGAAAACGCGATTTAAATATCTTGTATGAGCGACCAGATCTACGACAGCAGAAGCTCCAGGGTTTCGCGGTTCAGTCCCTTGAGGACGCTGTTGTTGGCGTTGATGATCGCGTCGGCCAGATCACGTTTCGACTTCTGCAGTTCCAGGACTTTTTCCTCGACAGTATCTTTCGCGATCAGGCGGTAGGCGAAAACGTGGCGGGATTGCCCGATGCGGTGAGCGCGGTCGATCGCCTGAGCTTCGACGGCGGGATTCCACCATGGGTCCAGCAGGAAGACGTATTCCGCGGCGGTAAGATTCAATCCCAGGCCGCCGGCCTTCAGGCTGATGAGAAACAACGAACACGCCGGATCGGTCTGGAACGTCTGGACGAGACTCTCCCTGTCTTTGGTTTTACCGTCCAGGTACAGATATGGAATCTTGTCCTGATCCAGGCGCTTTCGCACAATCGAAAGGAGGCTGGTGAATTGCGAGAAGACCAGCGCCTTGTGGCCTTCCTCAACGACTTCCTGAAGCTGCGGAATGAGCGCAGCGATTTTGGCGCTATCGTCCTCCGACCGCTTTTTATCGATCAGGCCGGGATGGCACGCGGCCTGGCGAAGGCGGAGCAACGCTTCCAGAATCTGCATCCGCGTTTTCTGAATTCCCAGGTCGTCGATACGCCCGAGCAGCGCGCCGCGGTAGTGATCGCGCAGTTCGTTGTACAGCTTGCGCTGTTCGCTTTTCAATTCGCAGTAAATCGTCTGCTCGTGCTTGGGAGGCAGTTCGCGCGCGACCTGGTCCTTGGTCCGCCGAAGGATAAAGGGCCGCAGCGCCTGGGAGAGAACACGCGCGGTCTCGGCCGATGGCGCACCCGAGGTTTGCATGCGAAACACCTCGGCGCTGCCGAGCAATCCGGGATTCAGGAACTCAAAAAGGCTCCAGAGATCACCCAGATGATTCTCGATAGGAGTTCCCGTGAGCACGAGCCGGTGGGATGCCTTCAGCAGCCGCGCCGCCTTGGCTGATTCGGACGAGCCATTCTTGATCGCCTGAGCTTCATCGAGGATGATCGTATCGAATTCGACATCTTTGAGCTGGAGCGCGTCCCGCCGCATCGTTCCATATGTCGTCAACACCAGGTCGTGTTCCGAAACCTCGCTCCAGCGATCTTTCCGGCCGGCGCCGCTGAGATCCAGGACGCGCAACCGCGGAGCAAATCGGGCAGCCTCCTGCTTCCAGTTGAAGACCAGCGATCGCGGCACGACGACAAGCGCCGGTCCACGCCGGTCATCCGAATCCAGCAAGGCGAGGACCTGAATGGTTTTTCCGAGGCCCATATCGTCGGCCAGGCAGCCGCCGAAACCAAACCGGCGAAGGAACCGCAGCCATCCCAGGCCCTCCTTTTGATAATCGCGGAGCTGGCCTTTGAACTCCGGCGACGAATCCGCCTCCTGAACGCCGGCGAAACTCTCCAGTTCAAGCCGCAGTTTCTGGAAGCCCTGGTCAAAAGTGACTTCGGGCTGGCTGGCAAGCAATGCATCGAGCAGGCCGGCCTGCCCGCGTGTGAACCGGATCTGATCGCCATCCTCCTTGCCAAGTCCTCCGACAAAGCGATACCGGCTCAGCCACTCTTCCGGCAACAGACCGTAGGAACCATCGCCAAGCGCCACCATGTTGTCGCCGCGTTTGGCGGCTTTGAGGAGTTCGGGCAACGCCACGATCTGGCCTTCGAATTCGGCGGTCCCGCGCACGTCGAACCAATCGACGCCGGAGGTCACTTCTAATTTGAAGTTGCCGGACCGGCGGTAAAGCTTCCCTTCGGCCTCAACACGCCAGCCTCCGGCAACCAACTCTCGGACCAGCGCCGGCAGCCGGCCCGGCGCCAGTTCCCATTCGCCCTGGGAATTCCAACGGGAGACCCGCCTCATGCCGAGATCGAGCAGGCGCTGGATCACCTTGCTTTCGGCCTCACGGTCTCGAGAAAAAAATACATCCCGCGCCGGGTCCTTCAGCGCGATCGCGGATTCCTTTTCGGGAACTTCAATGCCGTAGTCGAACGAGACTTCGCATTCGAGCTTTCCCTGGGCGTTCCATCTCTCTTTCTTCGCTCGAATGGTGACCCGCGGCGGCCCGCTGAACGATCGAGGTTCGATCCGCAGATCGTCGGGAAATTCCAGCGGCGGCATCTCGCGGAACTTCGCAAGCTCCGCTATGAACTCGTTGCGCTGTTCGACCGGAATCTTCAATGCCCCATCTTTTCGGAGCAGCTCGACCCATTCAAATGCCCGCGCCTCGTCGAACCCGGCGATCCGATTTTTGAAGAATGCCAGCCCCGGGACAAGCAACACCGGCTCCGCTAAAGGCACGTTCTCCTCGCCGCGTTTCAGGCAAGCCGTAATCCGGTACTGGCCCGGATCGTCGTCCCGAACGATATTCATGCGGAATACATACGGACCTCCGCCATCCCACTCCAGGATTTTGTAATCGTCAGGCGCATCCGTGGTTCGCAGAAAGAAGCGTCCTGTCGCGCACAGCATCGGCATCAGGACATCGAAAGTGGCCGCGGGAAGGCGGTGGCGCGTCGAGATCGCAGTTTGCGAAGGGGCATTGCCAAAGGATGTCGCCGGTGAAAGCAGCGAAAGGATTCGCGTGTCGGCGGGGGCGAGCTGATCGACGTTTCGAATCCAGAGGTCCTGAAAATTTGGCCGGCTCCACTCGCCGTTTTTCCTCAAGTGCTGGACGACGCTTTGGACAATCAGCGTCTTCGCCGCGAGGCACTCCGAGATGTCCACAAAGTACCGGACTTGCCGGGTCTCTCCACCGTCCTCCCGCTGCCCGAGACCGGACAGTTCGCGAACCAGCGCGATCTCCTGTTTCCAGCGGGGAATTCGTGGCGGCTTGGGCGCACTTGCCTGCGGCGGCACCTGGGCCGTGGAAGCCGGCGCATTCGGATCGCCAACAGGCTCCAGTGCATCGAATTCATATTCAAGGCCATGCTCGAGGTATGGATCCCACATTGAGGCGATCCGTCCAAGGTGACCTCGATCTTCCGATGCAAGCAGCGTCGCCCAGATGTGTTCGCAGAACTTGCCGGCCATAAACGGATCGCAATCGCAGTAGGAAATCACGGCGTCACCGTCCAGACGAATCTGGACAAGATGATTGCCGGAGCCGTTCACAATCGCCGTGACTTTACCGGCCGTGCCGCTCCGCACATTGACGTGCCCCTCCTGCAGGCATCCTTCTCCCAGATTCCGGGCGCGAGGTTCGATATCCCCACGAATTCTGCGAATCCATTTCATGAAACTCGATGATAACGGGAAACAGGACAAAGTGGGGGCCAGGAAATCATCCGACCGGTAGTGGCTCGCTGCGAGCGGATCGGAAAACTCAGGCCGGAAGTTGGCTGATCGGCGGATGGTAGATGAGCTGGATCAGCAGCCCATCCGGGTCATAAAAATAGAATGAGCGGGCGCCGTCGCGATGAGTCTTCGGTTCGGCGGCGAGCGCGATGCCCTGTTTTCTGACGCGGTCGGCCCACTCGTCGACGTCCTCAGGGCGGCGGACGACGAAGCCGATGTGATGAAGGGTCTGCACCTTGCCGGGTTCCGCCCCGGCCGGCAGCTTGTGGAGGGCGAGGTTATCCGAGCCGGACGTCAGGTAGGCGTTATCCTCGTCTGGCATCCATTCCAGGGTCATGCCGAGAACCTTGGAATAAAAATCCAGCGACTTCCGGACGTCCCGAACATTCAGAGCCACGTGGCGAAGGCCGAGAAACATGTTTGTCATCACCAATATTCCCCGCCTTTCCAAGGCGGGGTGGCGCGAAGCACCCCGAAAATCAGGCCCCTCCATTGACTACACCCCGTACACGACCTACAATGAATGGACCTGCGTCCGGTGCGGGAGTGTAACACATTTGGGGAGACGTTCCGGACCGGAGGTCCATTCCGCTGTGAACTTTGATTTGATTGTATGACCAGTTCCAAGGTCAAAAAGCCCATTTCCCTGGATCTCTTGAACTCCTGGCGAATGCACCGCCAGTTCCTCGACCATGCCTATCCATCGAAAAACGTCCTGGATCTCATTCGGGCCACTGGCTGGATCTATTCTCCGGGCTGCTCTACTCCCTACTTAAGCCTTTTCGCCCGTATTCCCACGATCCGCCCTGAAGACCTCAACAAGCTCGTCTTCGAGGATCACAAACTGATTCAGCTCGAGACACTCCGGGGCTGCACGATGCTGGTCCCGCGCGATCAGACAAATGTCGCCCTGCGCATCCGCCCTCGCACATTCACCGAACTGAGCAAGCAGGCGCGCCAGCAGATGCCGGTAAACGAAGCGGATATGGAGAAACTGAAGACCGCCATTCTCAAAGCGGTTCAGTCTTCAGCCAGGACAATGGAACAGATCCAGCAGTCTGTTCCCGCGAATCTGGTACGCGATTTCGGAATCGATCTCAAGCGCATCGGCCTGACCAGCAGCCTGGCGCTCGCCGTGAATCTTCTTAAGGAAGAAGGAAAGCTGCTCAAGCAGCAGGGCAAGAAGCGGCTCGATTCCACCGAGTACTCCTACGTCCTGACGTCTTCTTTTCTGCCCGACGCCGATCCTTTCAATCTGCGGATTGAAGCAGCCTGCGCTCAACTCGCAGCGCAATATTTCCGCGCCGAGTGTCCTGCGCGCGTGAAGGATTTCGCCTGGTGGGCCGGCATCAACGTGACGGATGCGATCAAGGGCGCGAACGAGATCAAACCCAAACTCGTGCCGATCTCCGTGGAAGGCACCAAGGACGAGTTCCTCATCAGCGAAGCCGATCTCGAAGCTCTCATGAGTTTCAAGCCTCCGGAAGGCGTTCTGAATTTCATTCCCTATCGCGATACCTATCTCAAGGGACAACGCGAAGTTGTCAGCCGGTTTGTGCCTGTCGAGCACGCCGATAAGCCGTTCTCTCGTTGGAAAGGAAAACTGATCAACGATCCGCTCGCAACCATCATCCTGAACGGCCGCGTGGTCGGCGTCTGGGAGTGGGCCGAGGACGACGGCGAAGTAGACCTGTTACTCTTCGATTCCAGCATTCCGAAGTCTGTGGAGAAAGCGATTCATAAACGTGCCGGCGAGCTGGCAGCCTTCATTCGCTCGAACCTGGGCGAAGTCCGGCTGCAGGGCTCCGATTATGGACCGCATCAAATGACGGGAATCCACGACCTGAAAGAATTCTGGGGCAAAGGGGCGCAGGTCGATGTTCGAGTGTGAAATAAGCCCCGTCGAAGCCAATTACTGGTGGCGCAAGGCGAAGCCGGAAGGCGCGCTCCTGAATAAGATGATGTTCCTCTTCGTCGTGATTCCGATCGCTCTGGTTCTGAAAAGCCTTTATGCGCTGAGTTTCGTGGTTTTCGCTTTCATGGTTCCGTACGGGTTGTTCGTTCGTCACCTTGCGGTGCGCGCCGTCCGGCAACATCTTGAAGAACATCCCGACCAGGTTGAAGAATTCGAGCAGGCCGGCATTATTTCCTGCTAAAACGTAACGATGGAAAAGACCCGATATCCTGCGATTCTGCTCGTCGCCGCGCTGGCTGCGGTTTCGACGTTCTACCTGAATTCGCTGATCAGCGCTCCGGCTGCGCGGCCGGCAGCCCAGGCGCTAACGGATCTTTCGGCTTCGCGATATCTGGACGATGTGAAGTATCTCGCGAGCGATCAGATGAAGGGCCGCGGAAACGGCACACCGGAACTCAATCAGGCGGCGGATTACATCGCGTCACAGTTTCGCTCATGGGGGCTCAAGCCCATGGGCGACAATGGAACCTACTTCCAGTCGTTTGAAATCACGACGGGCGCCGAGCCAGGCCCCCACAACGAGCTTCAGTTCGGCACGGGCCGCCTGAGGGTCGACGAGGATTTTGCTCCGGTGCTGTTTTCCAGTTCCGCTGCGGTGGATGCGCCCCTGCTGTTCGCGGGCTACGGCATCACGGCGCCGGAATCGAATTACGACGACTACAACGGTGTCGACGCAACGGGCAGGATTGCCGTCGTTTTGCGCATGGCGTCCGAAGGGCATGCCGGTCCGAACACCTTCGCTGCTCACGCCTCGCTCACCGAGGAAGTTGTCAACGCCAAGCGCCACGGCGTGAAGGCCATCATTTTCATCGATAGCGAAGGTCCGCCTGAGATGGATGTGCGGAAAGTTGCCCGCACGGAGGAAACATCGGATCTCGGTATTCCTGCGATCTACGCGAAACGCCAACCAGTTGAGGCTTTCTTCAAGCTGTCCGGCAAGGAC
Source organism: Terriglobia bacterium (assembly GCA_036496425.1). Lineage (NCBI taxonomy): Bacteria > Pseudomonadati > Acidobacteriota > Terriglobia > Terriglobia bacterium. Next base: position 17,408 of record DASXLG010000315.1, read on the forward strand.
ATTGCCGCGGCCGAAAAGAAGATGGCTGCGGACAAGAAGCCGGAGTCCTTCGAACTGCCGAATGAGAATGCGCACCTCGTGACCGATATCGTGCGCACGCGCAAGACAGTCCGGAATGTCGTGGGCGCGGTGACGGGCTCCGACACGATGCTGCAGAGCGAGTGGGTCGTGGTCGGCGCGCACTACGATCACCTCGGCCTCGGAGATCAGAATTCGCTGGCTCCGTCCCAGATCGGTCAGATCCACCACGGAGCCGATGACAATGCTTCCGGTACGGCGGGCGTGCTGGAGCTTGCGCGGCTGGCTGCGAAAAATAAGCGCGAGTGGAAGCGCTCGGTGCTGTTCATCACCTTTGCGGGCGAAGAACTGGGCTTGCTCGGCTCGGCCAATTATGTAAACCATCCCACGATTCCGCTGCGCAACGTCATGGCGATGCTCAATATGGATATGATCGGAAGGCTGAGCAACGATAAATTGTTTGTCGGCGGCGTCGGGACGTCTCCCGTCTTCAAGCCGTGGCTGGAGGAGCTGGACAAGCCCGTCGGACTGCAGCTCGACTACTCGGACTCGGGATACGGCGCCAGCGATCACACCTCGTTCAACGCGAAGAAGATTCCGGTTTTGTTTTTCTTCTCGGGATTGCACTCGGATTATCACAAGCCGTCCGATACGGCGGACAAGATCAACGCACCGGGCGCCGTCAAGGTGCTGTCCCTCGTCTATATGATGATGGATCGCCTGGCCACGGATATCGCCCGTGTCCAGTACGTCGAAGTGCAGGAGCCGAAGGCGCCGTCCTCGGGCAGCGGCGGCGGAGGATATGGGCCATACTTCGGGTCGATCCCGGATTTCGGGAGCAATACGAAAGGCGTGCTTTTCTCGGACGTTCAGACCAACAGTCCGGCGGCGAAAGCGGGACTGAAGCAGGGCGATGTGCTGGTGGAGTTCGACGGCAAGCCGATCCAGAATCTGTATGACTTTACCTACGCGCTGCGCGACAGGAAACCCGGAGACGTGGTTGCCGTCGTCGTGAAGCGCAATGGGCAGGACGTGAAAGCCAACGTCACCTTGGAAGCGAGGAGATAGTGTGAAGATTACGCGCATTTTGACCGCTATGTTTGTGGCTGCGGGAGTCATGGGCGGCGTCTATGTGGCTCGTCCGCAAACGATCCAGCCGCACCCGAAGGAAGTGCATCTGCGGAATATCCGCCAGCTCACCTTCGATGGAGACAACGCCGAGGCGTATTTTTCGTTTGACGGCCAGAAGATCATATTCCAGTCGACGCGCGAGCCATACAAGTGCGACCAGATGTTCACAATGAACCGGGATGGATCCAACCAGAAGCTGGTGAGCACGGGGAAGGGACGCACCACGTGCGGTTACTTCACGCCGAACGGCCAGCGAATCATCTATGCGTCGACGCATCTGGGAGCGCCGGACTGCCCGCCGCCCGCGGATCGATCTGAGGGATATGTCTGGGCGATCTATCCCACATACGATATCTTTTCAGCGAAACCGGACGGCACGGATCTGAAACGCCTCACGACGGCCAATGGGTATGACGCGGAAGGCACGATTTCAGAGGATGGAAAGAAGATCGTGTTTACTTCCGCGCGGGACGGAGACCTCGAAATCTACGATATGAACGTCGACGGCACGCAGCAGCGCCGGTTGACGAACGAACTGGGCTACGACGGCGGCGCCTGGCATTCGCCCGACAGCCAGTGGATTGTCTGGCGCGCGAGCCGGCCGAAGACGGCGGAGGAGGTCGCGCGATACAAGGAATTGTTCGCGAAACATCTCGTGATGCCGACGAAGCTGGAGATCATGGTGATGCGCGCCGACGGCAGCGACAAGCGGCAGGTCACCCATAACGGCGCCGCGAACTTCGCGCCGTATTTCCATCCGGATGGGAAGCGGATCATCTTCGCGTCGAATGTGAATAATCCGAATCCGAAGAGCCCGAATTTCGATCTCTATATGGTCAACCGGGATGGCACGGGGCTGGAGCAGATCACGTTCGACGAAGGCTTCGACGGATTTCCGATGTTTACCCGCGATGGGAAACATCTGATCTGGGGGTCGACGCGTCATGGGAAGACGGAGACGCAGACGAATGTGTTTATCGCGGACTGGGTGGACAAGCCGTCGAGCTGAGGAGGAAAGGAGTATCTATGCCCTTATTTGAATATCTCTGCCAGAATTGCGGCCGCGCCTTCGAAAAGATCGTGCCGCGCTACGACTCTCCCGCCGACTGCATTCATTGCAACAGCGGGAAGGTCGAAAAGCAGCTCTCGGTCTTCGCCGTCGCCGGCACCAGCAGCAGCACCAGCGAATCTGCCTCGGAAGGCCCGGGTTGTGGCCGCTGCGGCTCTGCCCAACCCGGCATGTGCGGAATGACGGATTAACGGACTAACTCTGCAGCGAAGTGATGGCCGTCACGTCGACGATATCCTCCACCGAACAGCCGCGCGACAGGTCGTTGGCCGGCTTCGCCAGCCCCTGCAGAATCGGGCCGATCGCGCGCGCGCCCGCCAGCCGTTCGGTCAGCTTGTACGCGATATTCCCCGAGTGCAGGTCGGGAAAGATCAGCGTATTCGCCCGCCCTTTGATCGGACTTGTCGGAGCCTTCGATAGCGCGACATCCGGTACGATCGCTGCATCGACCTGAAGCTCTCCATCGACGCTGAGCTCCGGCACCCGAGCCTTCACCGTCGCGACCGCCTCTCGAATCCGGTCCAGCGACGCGTGATCCGCGCTGCCCTTCGTCGAAAAAGCAAGAAACGCCACCCGCGGCTCGTGCTGCAGAAAAATGCGTGCGTTCCGCGCCGCATCCATCGCGATATCCGCCAACTGGGTAACCGTTGGAACCGGCACAACGGCGCAATCCGCGAACACGAAGTTCGCTGCCGGCAGCCCCATCAGAAAAAAACTCGAGACGGTCTTCGAAGTCGCGCTGAGACCAATGCAATGGATGGCCGCGCGCACCGTATCGGCCGTGGTCGTGGCTGCGCCGCCGACAAAGCCGTCCGCGTCGCCCGCGCGAACCATCGCCGCCGCGAAATACATCGGATGATCCAGCCGCTTCATGGCCTCCACTTCCGTAATCCCCCGCGACTTCCAATCCGGCAGCAGGAGCTTCGTATAGCGCTCGACCAGAGCCGGCGTCTTCGGATCCACAATCTCCACGTGCGCCAGATTCACGCCGAGCTCCCGCGCCCGGGCTTCCACCACCTGAGGTACGCCAACCAGCAAGGGCTTCGCCATGCGCATCTTCACGATTTGCTCCGCCGCGCGCAGCACCCGCGGATCGGCGGCTTCGGGATAAACGATCCGCTTCGGATCTCTTGACGCGCGCGCGCGCAGTTGCATTATCAGTTCAGACATCGGACTTTACTTGACAGTCGGAACTCCGGTGAGACGTTCGCGTTTCTTCTTGATCTCGATGCCGTGACGTTTGATTTTCTGGTTCAAGGTCGACAATGGAATCTTGAAATTGTCGGCCGCATCGGTCTGGCTCCATCCCGTCTGCTCGAGCATCTCGATGATGACTCGTTTTTCGAACGCATCGATGACCTCGAAGAGCGAGGTGTTCTTCCCGAGCGGGAAAGAAGATAACGTGGCGAACCGCGACGCCGGAGAAATCACCGATTCGGGCAGGAGGTCCCGGCCGATGATATCGTCCTGCGCCAGAACGACTGCGCGCTCCACCACGTTTTCAAGCTCGCGTACATTTCCAGGCCAGTAGTAGTCCATCAGAACTTTCAATGCTTCGGAGCTGAAGCGGTATAACGGCTTCTCGTTTTCCTCGCAATACTTCTTTGTGAAAAATTCCACCAGCGCCGGAATATCCTCTTTCCGTTCGCGAAGCGGCGGAAGCTGGACATTGATCACATTCAGGCGGTAATAGAGATCCTCGCGGAAGCGTCCCTCATCGACGAGCTTCTTCAGATCGACGTTGGTCGCCGCAATGATCCGGGCGTCGACTTTGATCGTCTCCGTCGCGCCGAGCCGCATGAATTCTTTTTCCTGGATGACGCGCAGGAGCTTGGCCTGGGTCTCCATGCTGATGGTGCCGATTTCGTCGAAGAAGATCGTGCCCTGATCGGCGACTTCGAACAGGCCCTTCTTCGACGCGATCGCGCTCGTAAAGGCGCCGCGCATGTGACCGAAGAGGGTGCTCTCCAGCAGATCGACCGGCATGCTGCCGCTATTGACCGCGACGAATGCCCTGTCTGCGCGATTACTCTTGAGGTGAATCGCCTTGGCGATCAGCTCTTTGCCTGTGCCGCTTTCACCCTGAATCAGGACGGTGCTCCGGCTCGCTGCGACCTGCGTTACCAGGTCGAGCACGCGTTGAATCTTTTCACCTTTCCCGATGATGTTGTTGTAGCCGAAGCGCTCTTTGAGGGCCCGCCGCAGCTGCATGTTCTCGCTCGTGAGCTGCCGCTGCTTGATGGCATTTTTTACGATGACGACGAGTTTCTCGTTGTTCCACGGTTTCGTGACGTAATCGTAGGAGCCTTCTTTGATCGCCGTAACCGCTGTTTCCAGGGCACCGATCGCCGTGATGATGACGATCGGCAGCGTCGGATCGATCCGACGGATGTCCTTCTGAATTTCCATGCCGGACTTGCCGGGCAGCATCAGATCCAGGAGAACAGCATCGTACAGATTGTCTTCAATCTTCTTCAGGCCTTTTTCGCCGTCCTCGGCGGTATCCGCCGACAGGCCTTCGGACGTCAGCAGGAGTTCGATACTCTCCCGAATTTCCTCCTCATCGTCAATGATGAGGACGTTGCCTTTTCGCTTAGACATTTACCGGCTTCCTTACCAGGGGTAGCTCTAACTTGAACGAAGTTCCAGCGCCAGGACGGCTCTCCACCGAAATGTTCCCGCCATGTTCCTGTATGATGCCATAACTGACGGACAGTCCCAGTCCCGTACCTTTCCCGGCGGCCTTCGTCGTAAAGAATGGATCGTAAATCTTTTTGATGTTTTCGCCGTTGATTCCGATTCCGGTGTCGCTGACGATGATCTCGATTTTGGAATCGGCCGCTTCGCTGCGGATCCGCAGCTCGCCGCCTTCCGGCATGGCATCGCGGGCATTCACAAAAAGATTCAGGAAAACCTGCTGAAGTTTTCCGGCGTTGCCGAAGGTCGACGGGCAATCCGCCAGGAGTTCGCGTGCCACCAGGATGCGCGCCGTTTTGAACTGATGTTCGAGCAGCGAGACCGTTTCGTTGATGACCTGGTGGATATCCACTTCCGCGAATTCGGTCGCGCTGGTGCGCGAAAAATTCAGCAGGCTGTTGACGATCTCCGAGGCGCGGAATGTCTGCTTCGTGATCTTCTCCAGCAATTTGTGGCGGGAATCCTCGGGGCCGATTTCTTTACGCAGCATCTGGGAGTAGCTTGAAATGACCGCCAGCGGCGTATTCACTTCATGGGCGACACCGGCCGCCAGCAGGCCGATCGAGGTGAGCTTATCGTTCTGAACCAGCTGATCCTCAAGCCGGATACGGTCCGTAATGTCGTCGATGATGATCAGCGTTCCGCGCGTGGCGCCGGCCTTGTCGACCAGCGATGTGGCGGAGAAATTAACGATCAGCCCGTTCCAGGGCTGCTTGTACAGCTGGCCATGCTCCATCAGGCGCTGAAGGAACTGCCCGGGAATAACCTCTGAAGTCCGCCGGCCGCAGGTATCGCGATGGCTGCGTCCGGTCAGTCTGGCGAGCACCCGGTTCCAGCCGACGATCCTTCCGTCGACGTCTTCGACCACGACGCCCACATTGATGGATTCGATGATGTTCTCACTGAAGTCTTTCAGACTCTGATATTCCGTGGCTTTCTGCTCCAGCGAGCGATACAGCCGCGCATTTTCGATAGCGATGCCAATATAGCCTGAAACGGTTTCCAACAGCTCCAGGTCTTCGCTGGTCAGGTAATCGCCGTTCTGGGTTCGTCCAAGCGCGATGTAGGCGATGACGCGGTCTTTCACGCGGCACGGAATGAAGTAGTTCAGGTTGTGGAGATCCGCTTCGAAGAAGAAATACCGCCGCTCGGTCGAGGACTTCAGGAATGAGAAATCCGCGTTCTCGGGAATGGTGAGACCGGTGATCCGCGCAGGTATAAACCGCGACGGATCATAGGGATGTTCCAGGAAAATGGCGGCGCGGTTGACAAACAACGCGCGTTCAAGACGGTCCACGATACGGTCCAGCATGTTATCGAGATCGACTTCCGAGCCCAGGGTCCGGCCGAAGTCAATAATGGTTTGACGGACGTCGTAACGTTCCCGATAGAAAAATTTATCGAGCCAGATCTGGAACTGGTCCTTGATGGGCGCGAACAGCAGCGCCGCAACTATCGTTGCGACCACGCGGGCGACGGTGCTGAGCGGTTCGAAGCCGGCCGCCAGTTCGCCGACGCTGACGACGACGGTGGCATACAGCACGATGACGCATGCCGTCGCCAGCGTATAGGTGACGCCGCGCTTGAAGATGATGTCCACGTCCATCAGGCGGTAGCGATGGATCGCGTAACCGAAAGAGATCGGAATGAGGATCAGCGGGAAGATCGCGAATTCGGCGTACATCTGCGGCAACACGCCCGACAACCGCGGAATGGACTGCAGCAGGAAGTACGGAATGACCGCAATCGCGGTCCCGCGCGTGACCCACTTCATCTGCTGACGCAGTTCGGGAACGCGGACGGTTCTGTAGGTCTGCATCAGCACGAGGGCGCTGGTCACGAAATAGGCGCCGAAAAGGACATCGCCGATGTTATCGAGCAGGTCCCGAAGCACGATCGGTGAGGGCGAAAAGGTGATCACGCCGTTGATGAACGCCGTTTGCGCGATAAAGACCAGCGCTGCCGGCACGTAAAGCAGGTACAGAAACACGCGGCGCTCTTTGACCCACTTGTTCTCCAGCGGGAAATCCAGGCAGAAGTGCAGGAATAGCGGCGGCAGCAACAGGCCGGCCGCCAGATCCAGCCAGAAGACCGTCCAGTCAAATGGATTGAATTTGCCGGTGGCGTGGAACGCATATGCCACAAAGGAGGTCAGGCAGACGAAATAAAAGTGCAGCGCGTGAGGTGCGCGCGATCGCTTGAAAAGGACGAATACGCCGATCAGGAAGTAAACCAGACCGATGATTTCGAGATACTGCTGATGCCGCAGGTACTGCTCCGGCGGAGGCCCGATGACGACCGTGGTGGGAATTTCCTGGCCGTTCCGCACGATCGTGTAGGTGGCGCGGGACCAGACGCCCAGTTCATAGAGCATCTGGGTGACATGACGATCGCTACGAAGAGTCTGGCCGTTAATGGCTTTGAGGACGTCGCTCTGCCGGATTCCCGCCTTATCGGCAGGTCCATCGGCTACGACCAGGCGGGCCTGGATTCCGGCCGCGGTCTGAATCCATGACGCCCCATCATCCGGAGGGATATACCGGCGCTTCTGCTGGGCGTTCAGGAACCCCAGAATCAGGAGCCCGACCGTCAGCAGCACGGTGGCGACGTATTTGAACGAGAAGATTGTTCGGCCCATTTATCCCGATCGAGTTAGCAAACAGCCTTCCAAAAAACCATACACATAACGCTAAGCTTAGCCGTTTCAATATATGCGCGATATGAATAATGGAATTCTGCGCACTGAATTTGCGTATTGCCCGACTAAAGGTCAGAACCTGATGTTGATACCACCTTTGAGCAAGCGGGGATATTGGCCGACCTGCGCGTGGGAAATGCTGAATGTCTGGTCCAGGACGTTCCGGGCATCCAGGATCGCCTGAAAACGGGCCGGCAGCATCCTGAAGGTGGGCAGGTTCTGCGCAATCGAAAAACTGAACGTCGGATCGTTGTAGTCCATGACTCGTTGATACGGATCGAGCTGGGAAACATTGAACCCCGAATTCCAGCGATAGACCGAAGTGATTTCCGTCTGGGTAGCGGTCACATCCGCTTTGAATCGCACGGCCACCGTATGGAATCTGCGCCGCAGCAGTTGCGTTTTCAGATCATCGATGCTCGAGACCCGGTCGTCGACCCCCGCGGCTGCCACGCCGCCATAGCTGACGCCGGCCTCAAAAGCGTCAAACTTCCGGTTCGCGCTCAGCCGGAAACCCTGCGATGGGATGC
>DASXLG010000316.1 GCA_036496425.1 Terriglobia bacterium
CGCGGCGGCGCGCAGCAACGACGGCCCGCCGATGTCGATGTTTTCGATCACTTCGTGGAACTCCACGCCGGGCTTCCGGATGGTTTCCGCGAACGGATAGAGATTCACGCATACCAGGTCAATCAACGGAAGTTCGTTCTGCGCAACCTGGTTCATGTGCTCTGGATTCTCGCGGATCGCGAGTACGCCGCCGGCAATGCGGGGATTGATGGTCTTGACGCGGCCATCAAGGATCTCCGGAAACCCCGTCAGATCGGAGACTTCCCGCACGGCAATTCCACTCGATGCGAGCAGCCGCGATGTCCCGCCCGTCGAAACGATTTCCACATGGAGCGCGGCCAATGTTTTTGCAAACTCGACAATTCCGGTTTTGTCATACACGCTGATGAGCGCGCGTTCGATTCGTCTCACGAAATCTCCTGGTTATTTAAGATCGCCGTTCGCGGTTTTCCAGATCAGATACCAGACATTCGCCACATCGGTCACAGCGTGGGAAAAAGCAATCGAGGCAATCCCGAACTGTGGCGAGAGCTCGACCGCCGTGTACTTATCCGGCAGTTCCGACGAACGCCGCAGCCGATTAAAAAGATGCTCCCGTTCGGCGGCGCGGAGCTTGAGAAAGCCATCGAGATTTCCTGCCTGAATCAGGTCGTGATAGCCGTAGAACACAGGCGTGAAATTCCTGGCCTGAGACGCGACGAGCGCGTCCAGTTGGGGATCATTCAATGCGGCCGCGGCGCATCCGGCTTCCCTCATGGCCCGGGCCGTCGTCGGCAGATCGGCGCGCCGCGTTTTCAATTCCGCAATGGCAATCTTCGTCGCAGCTTCAACGGTTAAGCTCTTGCACGGCTCGAGAAGCACCGTATCGAAGTCTTTCAGGAAGGTGCGGAGACTTGGTGGCAAAGGCCGCTCCGCATCGTGAAATATCGCCGCCAGGGTGGCAGCCGGCCAGGCCGCAAGTTGCGGCGGAAAGGTCAGCAACCACAAAACGCACAAGAAGCCCAGGAATATGGCCGCCCGATGTGCCTTTTGTGGTTCGCTCTTCATTTGAACAGCAATTGTACAATGGTTCACTCCGATGCGAACGCTCCGCCAAATTCCACCGGTCAACGATGTCCTGCGCGAACTTCACGAATTTCGCAACGTTCTGGGGCAGCCCTTTGCCGCCGCTATCATCGATGAAGTTTTCGCCGAAACGCGGCGCCGGATTGCGGAAGGCGATGACGCCGCGAGCCGCGTAGAACTGACGTCCCGCATCGCGGCCGAGGTTGCGAAGCGCTTGCGGAATGTCCTCTCCCCGTCGTTGCGGCGGGTCATCAATGGTTCCGGCGTGGTTCTGCATACCAATCTTGGCCGTGCGGTTCTGCCTGAGGGCGCCATCGACCATTTGCGCGAGATTTCGACGCGATATTCGAATCTCGAGCTTGATGTCGAGGCTGGCAAGCGCGGCAAGCGCGATGTCCACGTCAACAACACACTCCGCCAGTTACTGGGATGCGAAGCGGCGATAGTCGTCAACAACAACGCGGCGGCTGTGCTTCTCGTGCTGACCGCCTTAGGGCGTGGCGGCGAAGTCCTTGCTTCGCGCGGAGAGCAGGTGGAGATCGGCGAATCCTTCCGGATTCCGGACATCATGGCCCAGAGCGGCGCACATTTACGGGAGGTAGGCTCCACCAACCGTACTCGCATCGGCGATTTCGAGAAAGCGATCAGCGAACACACCCGGCTTTTGCTTCGAGTACATCCCAGCAATTTTCGAATGGTTGGGTTTACAGAGCGCCCGTCACTGGAAGATTTCGTCGACTTGGGCTGGCGCCGGAAGATTCCAACCTTCGAAGATCTGGGCAGCGGATGCGTCCTTGACATGAAAGACAAGGCGGTGAGCGACGAGCCGGTCGCCTGCGCGAGTATTCGCGCCGGCGTCGACATCATCTCGTTCAGCGGCGATAAGCTGCTCGGTGGTCCCCAGGCGGGCATCATCGCAGGCAAGGAGCTCTACATCGAGAGAATCCGGCGAAACCCGCTGTTTCGCGCGCTGCGCGTGGACAAGCTGACCATTGCCGTTCTCGAGTATGTGCTCGGTGCCTATCTGCGGGGCGAGCTGGATACGATTCCGACCTGGAGAATGTTAAGGGCTCAAGAGTCCGAGTTGAAAGCCCGCGCCGAATCGTTTGCCGCTCATCTTGGCAATGGCGCTCGAGCCGTCCAGGTGAAATCGGTTGTGGGCGGCGGCTCAGCGCCGGAAACTTATCTCCCCTCGTGGGGCATCGCATTGGCGGCGGCGCTGGAAGCTCCACTGCGGATGGCGAATCCGCCGGTGATTTCAAGGATTGAAGAGGGTCAGGTGATTCTGGATTTCCGGACGATTTTTCCCGAAGAGGAGTCGGAACTATTGGCGGTGGTGAAGAACCTGGCTGGGGAAGGCAAATAAGAATTGCATCATTGCATCATTGGAAGTTTCTGTATTTCTAAATTTGAAATGAAACAACTTCGAATGATGCAATGGTGCAATTTCCTCTTTTCCTAGTGTCTGACCCGCTCCATGTATTTTCCTTCAGTGGTGTCCACTTTAATTACTTCACCTTCCTGAACAAAGTGCGGCACTCCGACCACGAGCCCGGTCTCGAGCTTCGCCGGTTTCAGCACGTTGCTGACTGTCGCTGAAGGCATTCCCGGCTCGGTTTCCACGACTCGCAGATCGATTGTTGCTGGCAATTCGACACCAAGCGGCTTGTCGTCATAAAACTCAACTTTTATTTTCGAATTGGCGACCAGGTAATTGACCGCATCCCCAAGCATTTCCTCGTTGAAATGGATCTGCTCGTAGTTCTCAGTGTCCATAAAGTAATGGTCCGTTCCATCCTTATACAGGTACTCCATCTCACGCTCGTCCAGAATGGCCCGTTCCACGCGGTCTTCCGACCGGAACCGGTGATCGATGATCGAACCGGTGCTGAGTTTGCGCAGCTTCGTCTGCACCATTCCACGCCAATTTCCCGGCGTAATATGCTGATAATCCACTACTTGGTAGAGCTCACCATTCATCAGAATGGTGTTTCCCCGGCGCAGCTGTGTTGCTTGAATCATTTACAGAAAGGCTCCTGATGTGAACTGAAAACGATCATTGTAACCCGGAATCCGCGGGAAAAAGGCGCGATAATAATAGATAGAGAGATTTTCAGGAGGTCTTCAGCGAGGTCATTATGCTTAAGAAACTCCTTCTTTTGATGTTTCTGACAGGCGTGCTGGTCTTTTCCGGAAGCTTGGCTATGGCACAACCGGCTCAGGCCCAGCAAAGCATAGACCAGCCGGTAATTATCAACGGCCAGCAGGTTCAGGGTGTGACCGTTGTCACCAACGGGACGGTGCAAAGTTATACCTGTCCGGACCCGCAACAGTACACAGCGGCAGATCAATCTTCATCAGGATGGGCCTGCTACGATCAGGCGACCGGAACGTGGTTCTTGCATGCCCAGCCGCAACAAGCGGCGGCAGGTTACCAACAACCGCAGGTCTACTATCCGGATACTGCTCAGACGTATGGCTATAACGCGTATCCCTATCCGTCTCCTTATCCCTACGGCTATTACCCTTATCCCTATTACGGTTATTACGGGCCTTCGTTCGCGTTCGGGTTTGGTCTTGGCCACGGTTTCGTGGGTCCGCACAACCATTTCTTCGTAGGCAGACCTTTCAACCACGGAGCGATCGTAGGACATGGAGGGGTAGTAGGACACGGGTCCTTTGGACACGGCTCACTTGGACATGGCTCATTCGGTGGCGGACACGGTGGCGGGGGACACTTTGGTGGCGGACACGGCGGTGGGCATCGTTAATCTGTTTGCTTTTCGTCGAGCTCTGCCCAGCGGGCGTAAAGAGCATCCACGGCTTTCTGTGCCGCTTCAAGCTCCGCGGCGGCAGCCAGCAAACGTGGGCCGTCGCTGGCGATCGAAGGATCTTCGAGGACGGCGCGCTTTTCGGTGAGGCTGCTTTCAGCCGCGGCCACTCGCTGCTCGATGGTTTCAAACTCGCGGGCTTCGATATAGGAGAGTTTTTTCTTCGCAGCTTGCCTTGGAGCGGCAGCGGGCGCGCGATCAGATCGGACGATCGCTGTTTTCTTTACCTCCTGCTGCCGCTGCCATATTTCCCACTGAGAGTAATCGGCGAATGTCTCGGCTTCACCAAGGCCGTCGAGGCCGAAAACTATCGTTGCAACGCGGTCCATCATGTAGCGGTCATGCGTCACGAGAACGAGTGCGCCGGCAAATTCCAGAAGACTCTCTTCGAGAACCTCAAGAGTTGGAATATCGAGGTCGTTCGTGGGCTCATCCAGCAGCAGAACATCGGCCGGCTGCAACATGAGCTGGGCGACCAGGACCCTGGCTTTTTCACCTCCGGACAGCTTTCCGACCGGTTGGTTGAGTGTGTCGCTGGAGAACAGAAATCGCGACGCCCAGGACGCAACGTGAATGGTTCGATCCTGATAAACCACGGAATCGCTGTCCGGTGCGAGCGCGCGGCGCAGAGTAATATCGTGATCCAGCTGCCGGTTCTGGTCAAAGTAAACCACGCGCAGCCGGTCGGCTTGACGCATCTTTCCTGACGCGGGTTGGAGTTCGCCGCGCAACAGCCGCAGGAACGTCGTCTTACCGCTGCCGTTCGGGCCGACGAC
>DASXLG010000317.1 GCA_036496425.1 Terriglobia bacterium
CGTCATTCATAGATGCCTACTTGCAGGCGACGCTCTTAGGCGTCGTGTGCTGGCACGCAATACTCTCCGTACGGCCGGATGCAAGATCAGAACAGGCGATATCCACCGCTGTCCGGACCGCCTCTTCTTCCGACGTGCCGGCCGCGGGCTTGCACGAGGTCACGCCGTGAAACTCCACGCAAACCTGACAGCTCACACGCGCGAGCCCGGTGGCGGAATAGACGATGAAGCCGATCAGCACAGCAAAACCGGCGCCGACAAGTAATTTCCAGGTTTGAGGCATCAATGAATACCGAGCAAAGTTCGGCCCTCGGGAGAAATTTTCTCGGGTGTCCACTGCGGCTCCCAGACCACCTGGACGTCCGCCTCAACCACACCCGGCAGATCGAGAAGTTTATTTCTGGCGTCGGCCGCAATCGAGCCGCCCATGCCGCAACCCTGCGCGGTCAGCGTCATTTTTATGTCGATCCGCGAGCCATCGGAAAGCGGGGAAATCTTCATGTCGTAGATCAGGCCCAGATCCACAATGTTGACGGGAATTTCCGGGTCGAAGCAGGTCTTAAGCGCCTGCCACACTTCCGTTTCCAGCGCTTCCCCCGTCAAAGCCTGTCCCTGGGCGGCGGCTTCCGGCCGGGTTTCCTTGCCGATGGCATCGGCATCGCCGTTCGACAGACGGAACAAGCCTCCATAACTGGGAACCATGAGTGTGTATGACCCGCCCAACGACTGGGTGATCATGACTTCCGTTCCTTGTGGAAGCATCAGCGAGTGACCTGCCGGAACAGCAACAACTTGGCAGTCACGCGTCAACTTGATTGGCTCATCCGTCTGATAGCTCATTTTAAACCCTCAAATTCATTATATGCCCGCGGGTTCATTATATGCCCGCGGGCAAACCGGATGCGGAAGCCAAATTGCAACCAATTGCAAGAGTGATCCAAGCACGTTAGAGTGGAAGTAACTGATCCTTCCACGTTAGGAGGTCCCAATGGCGAAATGCCCGACTCATCGGATCGACCTGGTGTCGTTCTGTCCGGCTTGCCGCGGCTCAGTCCGGTCCAAACGGAAAGCGGCGTCATCCCGCGCAAACGGCAAATTAGGAGGCAGACCCCGTAAATCCGGCACGCGCCGGCGAGCCACAACCGCGGCTCGCTCCCGGCGGTCGACTACGCGTACCCGATAGCTTGTCCGCTTTTATAGAGCTTCATCGGCCCGGCGGAACAGTTCCTCCACGGATTCATCTCCTGTAAATTCCGCCAGGCCGCAGCTCGTCGTCTCCGCGAGCGAAAACTTACCGGGACTGTGAAGTTACAAACAGATGATTCTGAACATCCTCGACTCCCGGCACGTCCCCTGCCACAGACTCCGCCCGCGTCCGGACTTCTTCCGAGGGAACATCGCCGCGGAGCGTCACCACGTTACCTTCGGAAGTCACATCGACTTGGCCCGAGGGTATGCGTTTGGATAAAGCCAGAGCGGTTTTGACCTTTGTGGTCAGCGCCGCATCGTGAGACGTTTCCTTCGCGGCATAGGCTGCGTTCTGCAACGTACTTCTCATATCCTGTTTGGTCTGCTCCCACCCCCGCGTGGAAAGCAGAAATGCCGTCCAGCCCAGAGCCACCACGAGAACTATGATCGCGAGCCCCGCACCGAGAGACAGCCCTTGGCGCGCCGTCCGGGCACGATTCACGTGCTCGACGACAACTCTCCGCTCCGGGACGGCGGCTGTCCGATCCGGAATGACCGGCGCCGGCGAACCGTAATAGTCGTGAATGCTGCGGCGCCACGCCGGATCGCTGAAGTCCGGCCAGTGGTCCCGGTCGAAACCTGGAGCGCGTTCCAGGGTTCCCCTGGCGACGTTCAAAAAGATGTAATCGCCTGTGTTCGAAAGGCGCAATAAAGGCCAGGGAACCGCAAACAACTTGGTCCCCGTTCCCAGTACGCCGCCGAAAGAGAGAACAGCGTATTGGATGTTTCCGGTTGCCGGATCGACGACGATGTCCTCGATCTTCCCAAGGTTTTCGCCCGCAGTGTTGCGGACCTGCTCATGGAGCAAACCAGTAGCCAGCCACCTGTTGGATTTCTGCATGAAACCCCCCTTGGGGTATTGGACGGCCGGCGCATATAGTAAGTGAGGAGTCCTTGCATGCATATCGTGTCATTGGCCTTTTTATTGTTGGCCGTGCAACGCCCCGAGATCCCAGCGCAACAACCGCCGGTCATTGTGGTTACAGGCACTTCCGAGGTACTGGCCGTTCCGGATGAAGCCATCATTCGCCTGGGCATTGTCCGCCAGGCCACTGCCGCAGAAGCGGCGCAACAGCAGGCCAATTCCGTTGCGCAAGAGATTCTCAAAGCGATTTCGGCTGCCGGTGTGCCCTCCAAAGATGTCCAGACTGCCCGGCTCGTTTTGTCGCCGGTCTACAATTCACGAAACGCGGAGCAGCGCATCGTTTCTTACAATGCGGCGAATACGGTGTCGATTCGACTGGACAACCTCGGCATCGTGGGCAACGTCGTCGATGCCGGCCTCAAGGCAGGAGCAAACCAGCTCGAAGGAGTTCAGTTCCGCTTGAAAAATGAGTTGCCGTCACGCGAACAGGCGCTGAGAGAAGCGGTCCAGGAGGCGCGCGGCAAGGCGCAGGCCATGGCGGATGCGCTCCATGTGAATCTTGCGGAAGTGCTGGAAGCGACCGAAGGCGGGGTGTCCGTCGTTCCCCGGGTCCAGCCGCTTTTGGCAACCGCTTCACAGGCCGTCGTTTCGACGCCGGTATCGCCCGGAGAAATTGAGGTCCGGGCGAACGTCACAATTCGCTATCGAATATCTCCGAAGCCGTAACTCCGTGGCTCAACAGGTTGTCCGATAAGCGTACGCCATGTCTTGCGTGGAGAACGCGAATCCCGCCCGGCCTTCCGGATCCAACGCGATCAATCCGCCGCGCCCGCCGGTCTTCCGCGTCAGCAGAGCGATGGCTTCGTTCGCCGCAATGTCCGGCCGTTTTCCCGCCACAATAAAGTCGTTCACCGCTTTTGCCAGAACGACTTTCATGATGGATTCACCGTGGCCCGTGCACGACACAGCGCCTCCGGTATTGTCCGCGTAACAGCCGCAGCCCACGAGCGCGGAATCGCCGACCCGGCCCGGATACTTGTACAGCGTCCCGCCGGTCGATGTGCCTGAAGCAAGATTTCCTGTCGCATCCAAGGCCACCGCTCCGACCGTTCCGAAATGCACGACGGCTCCCGACAACGACGCCCACAAATCCGCTTCGGCCTTCGTGATCAATTCATTTGCGTCGCACAACGCCAGCCCCTGTTCGACGGCAAAGCGCTCGGCGCCATAGCCGGCAAGCAACATGTGTTCACTTTTTTCGAGAATCAGCCTGGCCAGGCGGATCGGATTGCGAATGCGCTCGACAGCAATGGCGGCTCCGGACTTGAGGGTCGAGCCGTCCATCAGAATCGCGTCGAGCTGAACGTTGCCGTCCCGGTTGAGGTGGGAACCGATTCCCGCATCGAAGACAGGTTCATCCTCGAGTTCGATGATGGCTTCTTCACAGGCAGCAAGAGCGGAGCCGCCGCTCTCGAGAATCGCCCAACCGCGATTCAGTGCGCGCTGGACCCCGTGTTGACAGGTCTCGCGAAGGCCGGCCGGGATATCCCACGCTCCGCCGTGAACAATGAGCGAAATGTTCCCCACGAAAAAAGTATATGCCGGAGGAAAATAGGGACGTCCCCATTTTCCTCAGCCCTTACGGCGATCGCTTTCCTGGAGGACTGTGGCGTAGTTGATGCCGAGAAATGTGATCGTCGGCATCACGCGGCCCTTCACGCCGACTGTCGCTCCTTTGCTTGGAACGCCACGGCTGTTGGCGTAGACCCAGAGCGAACCGGTGCCGTCGTCCACCTGATAAATGCCATGGCCGAATGCTCCGATCGATTGCATTACTCTGCCCGCCACAACCACCTCTTTGTTCATGAAACGTCCGGGATCGGCGTTGATTTGGCTGATTTGCTGCCGCTCGCACCCGATCAGGATCAGCCCCAGAATGACAAGGGCGGCGGCGAATGTGATTTTCCTGGCTCTCATAAATCCGGCTCCGTTCCGAGCCGCGAGCCTCAAACCGGCCCATGGAAGCGGTCGTACCGGTTCGAGGTCACGGCTCGAAATCTCATATTTGGACGCCCTCATCGAAGGTTTGAAAGCATTGCGGGTCGTTTTCCCGTTCATGAGAACGCCCGTACCGCCCGAAGTCCATCCAAATACCTCTGTAATTGTTTGACGCTATTGGCTCGGGACAGTAAACGACCACTCCGGCAAAGAGTTTGCAGCTACTTCCTGTGACTGTAAAGATTGAGGAGGGAAAGAATGTCCGTTAGCAAATCAGGACTGATTCTGTTTTCGAGCTTCCTTATCTTTGCTATGGCGCCCCTAGCGCCTGCTCAACAAACTTCACATCAAGACACCAACACGACTACCACGCAACAGCAGACGCAAAAGAAAACTACGGCATGGAAAGAGAACAAAACGAAAAGCGGCATGTCTCATAACAAAGTCCGTGAGACTCAAGCTGCGCTGAAAAAAGATGGATTCGACCCGGGCCCGATCGACGGCGTCATGGGGCCGATGACGATGACGGCGCTGCGGAACTACCAGCTCTGGAATCATCTGGAAGAGACCGGAACGCTTACCGCTGAAACGCGGGATTCATTGATGAACGGCACGGCTGCAAGAACGAGCCGTCTCGAAAATAACAATCAAGCACAACCAAACAGTAACCAAAGCCAGACGTACGTCAATCCGAGCGAGACCCAGCCGTCGACCGCTCAAGCGGCTGGCGCAACGGCCGGGCAATCGAATGTGGCCAACCCGGGAGAGGTCAAAGACACCCAACAGGCCTTATTGGATCTCGGCTACGCTCCGGGCGATGTGAACGGAATGATGTCGTCCGACACGCAGGAAGCGGTTCGCCAGTTCCAGTGGTTCAACGACCTGCCGGTTACCGGCGTTCTGGATCAGCAGACCAAGACCGAAATCGATCTGCAGGAACAGGGCGGAACCGAAAACGCGCAACTGGGAGCCTCTCCGCTTCCGGATCAGGAACGGCAGAAGCCCGGCATCACGTCGAGCAACGAACAAACGAACAGCCAGGATCAGATCGCTCAGAACACAACCGCGGACAACAGCAGCTACAACGAGAAGACCACAAAACATCATGAGCGCAAGTACGACAAAGAAGCTGCGGAGCGGGCGGAGAAATCGGCAAGCGTATTGCGAGATCTGACTGCTGCATCCGACAACCGGATTCCGGACGACATACTGCAACGTGCACAGGCCATTGCGGTTATCCCGCACATGATCAAGGGAGCGTTCGGGATCGGCGGCGATTTCGGCAAAGGAATGGTAGCTGAGCGGACCGATGGTGGTCGCTGGAGTGCACCGGCGTTCATTTCCATCGGCGGCGGCAGCTTCGGCGCGCAACTCGGCGTCGAGGCAACGGATCTCGTGCTTGTCTTCACCAGCCGTGATGCCCTGGACCTTTTGGAAAAGGGTACGGATGTGAAGCTGGGCGCGGATGCCAGCGTCGC
>DASXLG010000318.1 GCA_036496425.1 Terriglobia bacterium
CCAGACCCGCCAGACGCGCCGCTTCAAGACCCTGAAGGAGTATAGCGAAGCGACCGGTCAGGACGGTCACAGCGTGTTGGTTGACTACGATGTCTTTGAGAAAGTTGCGCCGCCCGGACCCGACCCGCGCACTCTCTATAAGCCGGCGGATTTCGATTTCCAGCTGCGTCCCGGTTCGGTGGCGGTGGATGCGGGTGTGCGCCTCTCCAACATCAACGACGATTTCACCGGCCGCGCGCCGGACCTCGGCGCTTATGAAGTCGGCAAGCCCGAACCACACTACGGACCTCGGCCATGATCTTCAAAGCCACTCTTGTCTTCTGCCTTGCTGCAGCCGCGCTCCCCGCGAAAGTGATCGACAAAGCGACGACCATCGCGGACATGAGGCTCAACTATAAGGTGGTTCTGCCTAAGGACTACGACGCGGAAAAGGCGTATCCAGCGGTCCTCGCGTTTCCTCCAGGCGGGCAGACGCAGGACATGGTCTTTGTCACCCTGCAGCGAAACTGGGCGCCCGAAGCCCAGCGCCGCGGCTACATCGTGGTGATTCCGACTGCGCCGAGCGGCCGCCTGTTCTTTGAAGAGGGCGCCAAAGTCTTCCCGGAATTTCTCAAACAGCTTCTGAGCGAATACAAAATCCGCGGCAACCAGTTCCACATCGCCGGCATGTCCAACGGTGGCATCAGCGCGTTCTATGTCGCGGCGCTGTACCCGCAGTATTTTTCGTCCGTCACCGGTTTCCCCGGATTCTTACCGGACGCAACCCCGGAGCGCACGAACGCACTCGCTGGGAAGTGCATCTTCCTCCACGTCGGAGAACTGGATACCGATTGGCGGCACAACATGGAAGAGCAGGCGGCCGCGTTTCGATCGAAAGGATTCCGGGTTCAAATGACAGTCGAGAAAGGCCAGAGCCACGTGATCGGCACGCTTACCGGCGATGGCGCCGCGCGCCTCTTCGACGAAATCGAATCCTCTACTTGCTATCGACCTTGACTACCTGAATTACGAGCGATTTGGGTACCAACATCTGATGCGGCACCTTGGCCGGTATGTGAAAGACATCGCCGGGCGCCATCTTGTGGCTGGTTCCGCCGGTAATCGACTTGCCGCGAATTTCGCCGGGCGCGGTGGTATGGCCATCCACGGTGGTTCCGCCGACTATGAGAGTTCCTTCCCCTGAGATCACCGTGACTACGTCCACCTGGGTGTCGTGAGTTTCGGCTTCTCCATCGCCCGCGCGATGAACCAGCAGCAGCGCGTGGTTCCCCCAGTTCGCCACGCGATCGGCTCCCGCATGGTGTTCATCGAGCTTGGCGGCGTTCGCGCGCGACTCGATATCGGCTTTGCTCCACGACGCGAAGCCCTGCGGATCGGCCGCCATGAGAGGCAATCCAGTAACAAGAAGGATCAGAATTTTCATGGGAGGCATCTTATCAAGCGCGGGCAGAACCGGCAAGCGAAGTCCGACTTAGCGCTTCGGGTTGGCTCCGTTCGAGTATTGGAACCGGGCGCTCACGTCTTGATACGCCGAGCCCCATTTCTCCAATTGCCGCACTAGTGCTGTAGTGACGCCGGCTGCCGCGAACTGCGGTGCTGCTTCCCAGACTTTGCCTCCGGCGATGCCGCCGAAGCTCGCGGGCGGCGCGTAGCTCCGTTCGGAGAGGCCTGGGGTGAAATATCTCCCGACCGAATACTGCTGGTTTTTCCCCAGCCACGCCGTGAGCATGGCTTCGGTAATTGCTCGTCTTATCGCTGGTTCCAAGGACTGGAACTCCGGCTTCCAGGCGTCACTGATCAGGAGGGTGGGATCGATTCCTTGGTTGGGACGCCATCCTTGCGCTCTGTCTTCCGGCCCCACGCGCGGATCTGTGGATTGCAGCGATTTGATGGTGGCTACCAGCAGGCGCGCGGGCTCCGCATGATGGCTTTCCCGATCGAGATCAAGAAACCGGCCGATGACGTAGATCCAGTCGACGGGCGCGCGGTTTCGATGCCGGTGATTGCCGTTGTTGAGTAAGATCTGAAGCTCATACCACGACGCATTGAAATATTCGTTGGTCAGCGCGCTGCCGCCCATGCCGGCCGGCCCATTGGGAATATTCACGGCGGCCGGCGCCGTCGCGCCCGGAATCGTGTTGAGCCAGGTTCGCGCGTCGGCCGTCGCGCCATACAGCTCTTGACCTCGGTTTTCAAGCTGGAAGGCTTGTGTCAGCTCCCACGTTTTGAGGAGTTGCCAGAGTTGCGTCGAATAGGCTTTGGTACTCAGTTCGGGCGACCAGTTGACATTTGCGCCTTCCACGAAGGATTTCAGGAATCCCCGGCGGGTCTCGCGCCATTTTTCGAAATCGCCAACCAGCTTACCGGAGGAAATCCGCTCCGCGAGATTGGGCGCCGCTAACAAACTACTCAAGGACGGCTTCGAAGCCGTTCCCGCGTACGATTGGTAGAACTCGCTTCTTAAGAACGGCTCACCCCACGCGTCCAGAGGATGGATTTGAGGCAGCCAGTGATTCCAATCGGGCAGTTGAAACGCAATCGGAATCTCGCGGGCGTTCAAATTTCCATCCGGCTCGAATGTCTTACTCGTGATGGCCGCCGCCGTGTTGCCTCCGAATAGGAAAGGCAACGTGCCACTATCGTCGTCCAGGACCCAGGCGAGCCCGGCGCCGGCCGCCCAGTTCGCAACGGGCTGCGCGTCCAATCCCGGCCCCGGTTGGTACGGAGGGTTCCAGGGCCGCCCCGGATTGGGAACCGGCAGTGTCCGGATGTAGCTCGCAATCTGCTCGCCTTGCACCTCCGAAAGCCCGTGAAATCGAGACCGCGCGACGATCGACGCGTTTGAAAAATTGAAGTATTTGAGGTCGCGCCCATCCTGGGCGTGGCAGTCGGCACAGTGTGCCCGGATTTTCGGCGCATTGGGCAGGGCATTCGCGATTAACTTCGCGTTCTGCCAGACGCTGGCTCCCGCAGAGATCGAGCGGGAATCTTTCAGCGGCGGCGTCCACGTATTGGGATCTTCCTCGACGAAGGTGTCGGCCGGCAGCAAGGGCTTCCCGTCGGTGTC
>DASXLG010000319.1 GCA_036496425.1 Terriglobia bacterium
CGGCTACTCTTCCGGTTTCCACCGGAGAACCGGCCGGCGTGCAGCGCCGGCTTCATCGATTCGTCCGATCCGCGTGGTGTGCGGCGCGGCCTTGACGAATTCCGGCTGCTCTTCCGCTTCTTTAGCAATGGCCAGCATCGCATCGATGAAGGCATCGAGCTCCTGTTTGCTCTCGGTTTCGGTCGGTTCGATCATGATGGCGCCGGAGACGATCAGCGGAAAGGAAACTGTCGGCGGATGGAAACCATAATCCATCAGGCGCTTCGCCATGTCCCAGACATGAACATCGTGGTGGGCTTGCCGCCGGTCTGAAAACACGACCTCGTGCAGAGTCGGCGAATCGTAAGGCAGCGCGAAGGCAGCTTTCAGTTTGGCGCGGATATAGTTCGCGTTGAGGACCGCCACTTCCGAGACTTCCTTTAAGCCTTCGGGTCCATTGGCGAGGATGTAGCACAGCGCCCGGACATGCATACCGAACTGGCCGTTGTACGCTTTGATCTTGCCGATCGATTGTGGGCGGTCGTAATCAAAGAACAGCGTGCCATCAGTCTTTCCGCCGATGACCGGATACGGCAGAAACGGCTCGAGGATTTTCTTGACCACGACTGGGCCGGCGCCCGGCCCGCCGCCGCCGTGGGGCGTCGTGAAGGTTTTGTGCAGGTTGATGTGCAGAACATCAATGCCGAAATCTCCGGGGCGCGTGATGCCCATCATGGCATTGAGGTTTGCACCATCCATGTACACAAGCGCGCCGTGGGAATGGAGCAGGAGCGCGATCTCTCCGATCTCCGCTTCGAAGATGCCGAGCGTATTGGGATTCGTAATCATGATCGCCGCGACGTCTTCGTTGACGGCTTTCCGGAGCGCTGCGAGATCCACCGTTCCTTGAGCGTTTGACGGAACGCTTTCCACGGCATAACCCGAAATGGCCGCGCTGGCGGGATTCGTACCGTGAGCGGAGTCGGGAATCAGGATCTTCTTACGCGGATTGCCTCGCGACTCATGGTAGGCCCGAATCATCAGAATGCCGGTGAGCTCGCCATGAGCGCCGGCCGCAGGCTGGAGCGTAACGGCGTCCATGCCGCTGATCTCGGCAAGACAGGACTCGAGCGTTTTCTGGATGTCGAGTGAGCCCTGAATCCTTCCGGCCGGTGCGTAAGGATGAGCCTGGATGAAGCCCTCCAGGCGCGCCATGCGCTCGTTGATTTTCGGGTTGTACTTCATGGTGCACGAGCCGAGAGGGTAAAGGCCGAGGTCGATGTGATAGTTCCAGGTCGAGAGGCGCGTAAAATGGCGGATCACATCGACTTCGGAAAGCTCCGGCATGCCCGGTATTTCCGCGCGCAGCAGCTCGGGCTCGATGAGTTCTTTGATGTCACGATGTGGAACATCCAACGCCGGCAGATCGAAAGCCCGGCGGCCGGGAGATCCTTCTTCGAACACGATGCGTTCGTTGAGGGAGAAGTGCGTGGAAACGCGCTTGCTCATAGTGGAGCTCTCAGCCGAAGATGGATATTCCCCGCCTTTCCAAGGCGGGGTGGCTGCGCCCTTAACAAAATGGTCCCGATCCTTTGGGCGCAGACGGGGCGGTTAGTAACTTCCATCAACAAATGAGGTGCGCTTCGCGGTTCGTCGACAACCGCTATTACTGCTTCGCCCTGTCGGGCTCGCGCTTCGCGCCCGCCCGTCCCTCCGACTTTTCTGCCTACCAACATTTCGCTCCATTCCGCGTTGGTCATGCGAAGCCTTTCACCATGGCGTCAATCTGCTCGCGGCGCGCGGTCTCCGTCACGCAGAGAAGCACCGCATGTCCGAGTTCCGGATAAAACCGTGAAAGCGACAATCCCGCAGGCGGCTGTTCCCGGTCATACTCGATGACGAACTCGTTGAAACGCGGAGCGGGGAACAGGACACGCCGCCTAGTTTCCTTTTGTATCTGATCGCCCGCGTAGGCGGTCTTCGCTATGTTCTGCTCGCAGACCTCGCGCAATCCTTTGGGGCCGACGGCGGCCAGATAGATCGTCGCCATCAGCGCACAAAGCGATTGATTGGTGCAGATGTTGGAAGTCGCTTTCTCCCGCCGGATGTGCTGTTCGCGGGTGGAAAGGGTCAAGACGAATCCGCGCCGGCCCGCGTAATCCTTTCCCATGCCGACGAGCCTTCCCGGCATCTGTCTGACGAATCGTTCCCGAGTCGCCATGAAACCCAGATGCGGACCGCCGAAACTCGGCGGCACTCCGAACGATTGAGCTTCGCCGACCACGATGTCCGCCGTTCTTTTTTCCGAAGCATCTTCGCCGGGCGCTTTCAGCAGTCCGAGCGAAACAGCCTCGCAGACATTTACGATGGAAAGGGCCTCATAGCGATGCGCCAGTTCGCAGATGTCGTGCGTCTTTTCAAGCGTTCCGAAGAAATTCGGCGACTGCACCACCACTGCCGCCGTGCCGCCCTTTTGTAGCTGCGCCTCGAGTTTTTCCGGATCCATCCGGCCGTCCGGCGTGTATTCGATGAGCTCGATGCCGATGCCGAGGTTTTTCGCGTAGGTTTCAACCACCGCGCGATATTCCGGATGAACCGTCCTTGCCAGCAGAAATCGATCTTTTTTGGCGAGCCGATGCGCCATCAGGACGGCTTCAGCGAGTCCGGTGCTTCCGTCATAGAGCGAAGCATTGGCGACTTCCATTCCCGTAAGCTGCGCGATGTAGGTTTGAAATTCGAAGATTGCCTGCAGGGTGCCCTGCGCGAGCTCCGCCTGGTACGGTGTGTATGCCGTGTAGAACTCCGAACGGGAAATCAGCGCGTCGATGACGATCGGGATGTAATGGCTGTAGATGCCGGCGCCGATGAACAGTGGACTGGCGTTGGCATCCTTCGCGGCGCGGGCCTGGAAGTATTCGATCAGCTCCGGCTCGGTGAGCGCCTTTGGAATATCGAGAAGCCGTCTGAGCCTGAGCTTGCCCGGGATTCCCGAAAAAAGAGAATCGACGGAAGCGAGGCCGGCTTCCGCGAGCATCTGCTGCCGGTCGGCCGCCGAGTTCGGGATGTATCGCATCAGGGATTTGTAGCCGCAGATGACGCGGATGACGCAGATGGGCGCGGCGAAGGGTCTGTTGACGCGCCCATCTGCGTCATCCGCGTCATCTGCGGCTAATTATTCTTCTTTCGTGAATTCGTCGTATTTCCGGGCGGACATCAGACCAACTGTCTCGTTCTTGTCCTTCAGGCGTACCCGCATCATCCAGCCGACGCCGTAAGGGTCGGCGTTGATTTTTTCCGGGCCGGAGGCGAGGTCTTCATTGATCTCGACCACTTCTCCGGAGACCGGCATGAAAAGTTCCGAGACAGCCTTGACGGATTCGACGCTGCCGAACGTGGCGCCGGAGTCGAAAGTGGCGCCGGGCTTCGGCAGTTCGATGTAAACGACATCCCCGAGTTCCTGCTGAGCGTGATCGGTGATGCCGATGGTGCCGATCTCGCCGTCCATCCGAAGCCATTCGTGTTCCTTCGTATACAAGAGGTCCGTAGGCGTCATGCTAGCTCTCCGCGCGTTTATAGAAAGGGGTACGTATGATTCGAGCCTCGGACAGTTTGCTGCGAACGCTGATCTGAAACGTCGTTCCTATGGATGCGTGCTCAGCGGGCAGGTACGCCAGGCCGATGTTTTTTTTAAGAGTAATGGACGGCGAGCCGCTGGTGACATGGCCCACTTCCCGGTTGTGGATAAACGCGGGATAGTGATCTCGCGCGATATCGCGTCCAAGCATTTCAAATCCGACCAGTCTGCGCCTGACGCCCTCTTTTTTCTGCTTCAACAGCGCGTCGCGGCCGATAAATTCACCTTTTTCGAGTTTCACGATCCATCCGAGCCCTGCTTCGAGCAAAGAGGTGGTGCCGTCCATGTCATTTCCGTACAGAAGCATCCTGGCTTCAAGACGGAGAGTGTTTCTGGCGCCAAGTCCAGCCGGCAACAAACCGGAAGACGCGCCGGCGTCGAGCAGTCCTTTCCAAACGGGCTCGGAACCTTCGGCGGAACAGTACAGCTCAAAGCCGTCCTCACCAGTGTAGCCGGTGCGGGAAACAATTGCATCCACCTTGAGCACCTTGCCGCGGGTGAAGTGATAGGGCGCCAGGCTGTCGAGCGGAATGTCCGTAAGGGGTTGAAGGATGGTTGCGGCTTTCGGTCCTTGCAACGCAAGGAGCGCGGTTTCATCGCTGATATTTTCGACCGAGGCATCGAGCCGGTTATGCGACTCGATCCATTCGAAATCTTTTCCAGTGTTGGAGGCGTTCACCACGATCATGAAGTTTTCGGCGTTGTGCCTGTAGACGAGGACGTCGTCGACGACGCCGCCATGCGGATACGCCAGCGCCGAGTATTGGGCTTGCCCGTCTGCCAATCGCGTCACGTCGTTTGTGGTGAGATGTTGAATCAGGTCGAGAGCCTCGGGCCCGCGGACTTCGAACTCGCCCATATGGCTGACGTCGAACAGTCCCGCGGTGGTCCGCACCGCCGTATGTTCTCGGGCGATGCCGCTGTATTCGACCGGCATTTCCCACCCGCCGAATGGAATTAATCGTGCTCCGAGCCCTTTGTGCACTGCAAAAAGAGGAGTTCTTTTGTTGGGCGACAAGCGTTCTTCCTCGTCTAATAGATCGGTGCAATTATGTTAAACGAAGATGCGGGAATCCTGGTAAGCGATGGAAGGACTCGCACATCAGCTGCAATTTCAACGATTCCCGGCCTGCTTCTGCACTCCGCGGAGCTGCACCGCAAATCCGCCGCATTCAAGTTCAAAAGAAACGGACAATGGATCGATGTTTCCACCGATGAGTTCCTTTTGCGCGTTGAGGAACTGTTCTTCGCGCTGCTGTCTCTCGGATTGAAGGCCGGCGACCGCGTCGCCATTATCTCGGAAACCCGCCTGGAATGGGCCATTGCCGATTACGCCGCGCTTGCGGCCGGAGCCGCGACGGTGCCGGTTTATCCCACCTTGTCGGCGGCAGAGATGGAAACGCTGCTGCGCGATTCCGGGCCCCGGTTCATTTTTGTTTCTTCGATCGCTCTGGTTGAGAAGATCTGGCCCGGCCTCCCCCGTCTGCCGGTTCGCCATATTGTTGCTTTCGACCCCGGCGTCTATCCGCCGGGAGTGATACCGCTCGATACACTATACGAAATGGGACGGCAATGCAGGCGCCCCGGAGCATTTCGACGTTCGGCACTCAATATCGATTCAGAGCAACTTGCCACCATTATTTATACTTCCGGTACCACCGGTGTTCCCAAGGGGGCAATGCTCACCCATCGGAACCTGGTATCCAACATCCTGGCAACCAGCGAACGCCTGCCGCTCCGGGAAGCCGATATCAGTCTATCCTTTCTTCCGCTTTCGCACATTTTCCAAAGGCACGTCGATTATGGATGCGTCTATGCCGGTGTCACAATCGCTTACGCCCAGAGCGGCGTCACGGTCTCGGATGATTTGAGGGAGGTGCGGCCGACGTTTGCCGCCGGAGTGCCGAGGTTCTTTGAAAAACTCTACGGGCGGGTTTTCTCGGAGGTTGGGCACAGCCCCGCTGTGCTGCGGATGATTTTCGAGCGCGCCCTCCAGATCGGCAAAGAACATCTCCAGACCGAGCAGAGTTCGCTCGCCTACCGGGCTGCGGATCGCGCCGTGTTTCAAAAGATCCGCGCCCGGCTTGGCGGCAGAATCCGGTTCTTCATTTCCGGCGGCGCCGCCTTGGATGCGCACATTGCCGAATTCTTCTGGTCGGTCGGCCTGCCGATTTACGAAGGCTATGGCCTCAGCGAGACCTCTCCGGTCATTACGCTGAACGGGCCCGGCTGTATGCGAATCGGCTCGGTCGGACGCGTGCTCGGAGACCAGGAAGTCCGGGTTTCCGAAGATGGTGAGATCCTTGTGCGCGGCTCGAACGTGATGCAAGGGTACTATCACCTGGAACACGAAACCGAGGAAGCGCTGGCCGGCGGCTGGTTTCACACCGGAGACATCGGCAAGATCGATCCGGAAGGTTATCTGAGGATCACAGACCGCAAAAAGGATCTGCTGGTCACATCCAGCGGCAAGAATGTGGCGCCCCAGCCGATCGAAAACCGGTTAAAGCTGATCCCGTACTTCGAGAATGTCGTCGTGGTCGGCGATCATCGGAATTTCATCTCCGCTCTGATCGTTCCCAACTATGAAGCCCTCGGCGCATACGCCCGTGTGCATCACATTCCATTCGACGATCCCGCCGAGTTGACTCATTTGCCCGAGATCTACGAGCTCGCCATGAAACAGATCCAGGAGCGGACGCAGGATCTCGCGCCGTTCGAGAAAATCAAGAAGATATCCTTTCTGGAGCAGGAGTTCTCGATCGACGGCGGCGAGTTGACACCGACCCTGAAAGTCCGCCGCTCGGCCATCGAGAAGAAGTACCAGGCCGCGATTAACGCCCTTTATGCGGCCTGATTTCTACG
>DASXLG010000320.1 GCA_036496425.1 Terriglobia bacterium
CGTGTTTTTCGATTGAGCCGGGTGTATACCTGAAAGGGACCTTCGGTGTCCGCAGTGAGGTGGATATGTATCTGTCGGACAAGGAAGCTATCGTCACGGGGTTGCCGATACAGGCCGAAGTAATACCAATTCTGAAATAGGAGTCTTCCATGCGTACGATTTTCATGGTCTTAGCACTGTTTCTGGTCGACGAGAAGATCGCGGATCGTCTGTGGGAATCGTCGAAGGTCGTCGACGAACTGGTCAAGGCGCCGGATTCCGATATCTCCAAAGAAATCCTCAAACGCGCAGAATGCATCGCCGTCATTCCGGGCTTGAAGAAAGCCGCGCTCGGTTTTGGCGGAGAGCTCGGAAAAGGTGCTGTATCCTGCAAGAAAGACGGCGGAAAAGGACCGTTCGGCGCGCCGGCCATGATATCGATAACCGGTGGGAGCTTCGGATTTCAGTTGGGCGCCCAGGAAACCGACGTCGTGATGCTCTTCATGACGCCCGACAGTTTCAAATACCTGATGCGCGACAAAGTGACGCTTGGAGTGGATGCGTCTGCTGCCGGCGGCCCGAAAGGGCGTGAAGCATCTGCTGAAACCAACGCGACCATGCGATCGGAAATCCTGACTTACTCGCGCAGCCGCGGCCTGTTCGCCGGGCTTTCTCTGAAAGGCGCTGTGCTGCGCCCCGATAAAGACGCGAATGAGAAACTCTACGGCCGCAGGGTGGACCTTCAGGAGCTGATTCAAAAAGGCAATATCGCGGTTCCTGAACCGGCGAGCAAATTCATTCAATCCGTATCGAAAGCAAGTTCGGGTAAATAAGCTTAGAATTTGAAATTGAATGATTGCGGAATCATACAAGGCGTCCACGCAAGCCGCTGCTCTGGTTGAAAAGGATTGGGCCGGGCTGATCAAGCTGAGCGGTGGAGACCGCGTAACCTGGCTTCAAGGCATGGTGACGAACGATGTCGCCAGGCTGAAGCCGGGAACAGGTTGCTATGCCGCGCATCTGACCCCGCAGGGAAAGATCGTCGCTCACATGCAGATCCTTGCCGGCGACGATGCGCTCTGGCTTTCGCTGGAGCGTTCAGCCGTTCCTGCGCTGATCGCTGCCTTCGACAAACTCCTCATCATGGAAGATGTCCAGATGACGGATGCCTCTGACGATTATTCCGTGCTGGGGCTTCTCGGACCCCAGGCTCCTGCTGTCCTGGCTGCCTGGCTCGGCGAGCCGCCGAACCTCGAGAAACCCTATTCGCATCGGACGTTGGACAACTGCCGGGTGGTCCTGTCCGATCTCGGCTATGACATCTGGGTTCCGCGGGCGCAAGCCGACAGCATTGTCCGTGCCATTGCTCAAGCAGGCGCAATGGCAATCGATCATGGAACGTGGGATGTCGTCCGGACGGAGGCGGGCATTCCGATTTATGGAGTCGATATCGATTCGACGACCACCATGCCTGAAATCGGAGAGGCGGGGATCAGTTACGACAAGGGCTGCTATATCGGTCAGGAAGTGGTTGCGAAAGTAAAGTACATCGGTCACGTGAATCGAAGGTTTGTCGGCCTTATCCTTGCGGGCAGCGAGCTTCCGGAGATAAAGAGCGTTGTCCGCAAAGGGGGAAGAGAAGTCGGTCATGTGACCACGAGCCTTTTTTCGCCGAAGCTCAACAAGCCGATCGCTCTCGCTTTCGTGAATCTGGGCGCCTATGCGCCGGGGAACCAGGTGGAGGTCGGGACACAGGCGGCAACTATCGTCGACTTGCCTTTTAAAGACGAATTGGCCGGTTGACGTCGACACTAGTCGTGCCGTTCGGGTTGTTCGGACCAACCGGCAGGGAAGCAAGGGCTAAGGTGTCGGTCGAGTCGCCCGACGAGTGAGCCTGCAGCGCTGCGAGGTACCGGTCATAAGAAATTGTGCCGAAGAACTTGGATTTTTGTCCGAGGCCCGAGCTCATCCCTTGGAAGTCTATGTTGACGGTAATCGAGGTGGTGATGTTGATCAAACTGGCATGGGCCGGAACAACAGCGAGGCTGCAAACCACAAGAACTAATCCCGCCTACGCGAGTCGATGAGTGAATGCCACATTTCCTCCGGTTTTGCTGAGTATCCAGAAGCACCCCGTTTTAGCGCTGCACGAGTCTGGATTGATGGCGCACGAGCACTTAGGACTCCAAACGTCTTTCCGGTCAGAAAGTATTTGTATTCCGTGAGTTGTTGCAGGCGATCGCCGAAAGCACCCGAAAACAATCCTTAGAAGAAGCGACGCTTTTGACCTTGGAAGTAAAGAGAGCGGAAGGATCTTATTCAAATCATTGAACTTTCGCGGTTGACAGCTTGGCGCCTAAACTTGTCAGCCAAACCGACAATCGCTTCGATGAAATGCAGACTCATTAAGCGGTCACTTCAAATTCGGCGAGGGCCCGCGCGTAATCCAAACAAGTCCGCTCTGTTGTGCGTGGCGTGTTGGCCAGGGGCTAGCTCCCTCATCATCAGCCGATGTCCGCGCCGATCTTGCCGATGATGAACTCCACAGAAAAGCCAGCCAATGGAAGTCGGCGAGGGCAGCGGGATCAAACATCACACTGCGTGTCTGGATAAACGGGCATAGCAAGCAACTTCCGAGGTCGGAAATTGCTTACTGTTTTCCGGTTGGCGCGCTAACTAAGACCGGTCAACGGCTTTCCATTCCAATACCTCTTTGGAAAGCCAGTTGACAGGCCTCACTCGCCTTTTTTTAGAGGGTTCTTGTTACGTGCAGCGAACAGCAGACCGGCCAAGCCGAATGCAAGCAGGGACAGGGTCGCGGGTTCGGGAGTCGGGAGGACGGCGTTACCCACGGCAACATCAATGGTGTCGGTCGCGAGCAAACCTGTCGAGTCGTTTACATCTAGAATGAACCGGTAGTAGTGCTGGGCATTCATGTCAAATGTGTAACCAGGAACCGAAGCCAGCGGGAAGTCACCGAAAGTCGGATTTTCGCTGTTTTGGGTTCCCCAAGAGGTGGGAAGAAGATCAGCGCCATTATTATTTGCCGCAGATCCGTCCGTCTTTCCACTGGGGCCCCAATAGGAATTATCAGCCCAATATGGAAGATTGACTGTTGCTGAAACACCGGCGGTCAGATCCTCAACAGTCAAAGTCGAATACGGAAATATATCGGAAAGATCCAGCGATCCACTTCCGTTCGGTTGAAGATCTATCGACCACTCATAATTCCACCAGGCTCGAGTTGGAGCACCGGCCTGCGCGCCAACGGGAACATCATAAACGTTAGTCGACGAATCAATAACGGTCGGAAGTTGCCGGCCCTTCGCACGCAAACCCACTTCAATTCCGTTGTCGGTCTCAACGGTGAATCCGCCGTTCGGGTTGCCGGTGCCGTTATACCAACCTGGATTAGAGGCGGCGGTTGGGCTTGCAAGGGATGCATCATAGGTGATGGTTGAAGCCAAGCCCGCCACCGTCATCGACAGGACAAGAATGATCGCGAATGCGATCATTGCCAATTTCTGTTTCATTCGTTTCTCCTCGAAGGTGATGCGATTGGGGAATGCTGTAAAAACACACCTCGACCTCTAAGAGGCGAGTGCGGCATCAGGAGCACGCGTCGTTCCCTTACTGTACGGCAGCTAATTATCGTGGAATGAGTCTCTTATCCGTCAAACCACCACCGCTCAAGGGGCTATATCGTAAGCTTCCCCGACGTTTGGCATCAGAACTCGCAAAAAGAAATTTGCATCCCTTAGCAACTGAACGGGTTGGTTAGAATTTTTCATGAATCTAGAACACGTAAAGGACCGTGACACCGCCCAACGGATTCTCACAAGGCACGTTGCACCCGCCTGGCTCGTACGCGCGAGGTGGTCGTTGCCTTTTTAGCGAAGCTCTCTTTCATTAACCGACACTGAGCGAGTCAAGCGGCCTTAGAGCGAATGGGTTTCCATTTCCATTCCAGCACTGTGTCGGATCTGCGGACGGGCTGGAGAAGACCAGAGTCGATCATTCCCTGTATCGAGCCTTATTCCTCTTTGGATGCGGGACGTAGCGATTCGATCAACGCTACCGGCACGCCACTCTCGGTGAGAACTACCAGCCGCTGGGCTTTTATTGCTCGAATAGCCTTTGCAAGACCAGGTGCTCCATTGTTTATGGCAATTTGCATACTGGGCCACTATGTCGGCCACGTTGCTGAAAACGATCTCGAGGTCGTATATGCCGGTGGCTGTGAACCCGCAAAATTACCGTCTTCTGCCGCAGCCGCTGCCGAAGCCTGATATGAACAAAGTCGTACGTGGTCCGAATTCGGGAACCGCGCCGCGCTGGCTTATATCACTCCGATTTCACGCGCGAAGCACGGAAAAGTCGCTTATTACGAATTGGGTTATGCGGAAAAGAACGGCAACAATATTGGGGACCGCGCTGTAATCCCAACGAAGGTGGGACGCTTTCCCATTACCATCAAGCACCTCATTCCCGGAACCACCTACATTTTTCAGGCCCGCGCCACCAACAACCATAAACAAGGCTTCACCGACTGGGGCGATCCGTATCGGTATATGGCGACGTAGTTTCAGCAACCGTCAGGAAATCCGACGATCGATCCTTTTTGTTTACGTTTCAATGAGATGCGTAGATAACGATAGGCCTGTACCTCCCGGGCCCGTCGGAATTGTTTACACAGGAACAGTCCGCTTAACTTTGGGTTAAGCCTCCAGCCAGCTATAGATCAGTGACTTGTGGGCTGCAGTCTAATGGCTCCGAAATTGCAAAGGCACTAAGCTGCAGAAAAGAGACAGGCGTGAAGATTTTTTGGCGATGTTTGATCCTCCTGATTCTGGTTCGTTTTGAGGTTGTCCAGGTAAGGGCCGACGACTTGTCGGGCGACCCCACGCTCAAACTCAATTCCGCGACAGGAGCCAGTGCGAACTTCGACATCAACTCGGACTCCTTCTTCTATACGACCGATAGCGATGCTGACGTCACTTTCCACCAGGATACGGGTCAGACCTGGTCCAACCTGCTGATCACGACGAACCAGAACCCTGTAGGCAATCTGTCGTCGTACACTTGCCAAGCGGCGGCCTTCTTCACGAATTGCATGGTCACATTGACTGGGGATACTGTCTCAGTCTTCTACTACGGATTGGACGCGACACACCTCGGTATACTTGACGGTGGCACCAAGTTCAGGATTCAAGCCTTCGGATTTCAAGATTCCGGCGATCAATGTCTAACCGGTGGAAACTTCGATCCCAATCGGTGCTGGGACGCAAGCTCGACATTCAATCTGCAGGCGAACGTTCCCGAACCCGCCAGTATTCTCCTGATGACCGCCGGCTTACTGGGTTTCGCGGTGTGCTTCTTCGCCCGACGCTGAGCTCAACATCGGCATCCCGCCATGTTTGGGTACACGACGCTTTGACTCGATGTTGCGGCGTCTGCTCCACCTGTCCTACGGCAGACTATTTGATTTGTCTCTTCAGCCAGCTGTGGAAAGCTGGATGTGGCCCGCGAAATCCTTGAGTGCATGAGGCTGGCGCCCTATATTCGTCTTACATTTTCTATCGGGAGACTCCGGTTGGCGCAAGGTCGAGACCTCGGCTGCCGGCAACCGTTTTCATCTGGAACGGAGCGCTCTTCACGATACCCAGAACGATCGATGACCACCGGTAATCCTGGGTAGCGGCCTGGCGGAGGATTTCGCGGACCGCCGGCATCTCGTAATCGTATAGGGTCCATGCTTTTGCCGGACGGTCCAAGGCGTAACCGAGAAGCTTCTGTGTGACATTCGAATAGTACGCTGCCCTGTACTTCAACAGCCCGCTTCGCAATTCTGCCGGGCCGTTAAATTTCGAACCATCGATAAAACTGCCCGAGGCATCGATGGTTTCTCCGGCGTCGGTATCCCGCCATTGACCCACAAGATTGAAATTCTCCAGTGCCCATCCCATCGGTTCGAAGGTGAGATGGCAGCTGGAGCAGACGGGATTGCTGGCATGTTCCTTCATGCGGACGCGCATGGGACGGTTGTCGTTCGGCTTCAATGGGGGCACGTTCGGCAGCAGTGGTGGCGGTGCAATGCCGAAGAAGGTCGTCAGGATGGTCTTTCCGCGCATCACCGGTGAGGTGCGGTCCTTAGTGGAAGTGACGGTCAGGAAACTGCCTTGCCCGAGAATTCCTCCGCGCGTGTTGTTCGTGAAAGTGAATCTTCGAAATTCATCTCCGGATACGCCGGCAATTCCGTAATGGCGCGCGAGCCTCTCGTTAATAAAGGTATAGTCCGCCGTCCACAGGTCGAGCGCGTTGTGATCCTCGTGTATCTGACTTTCGAAGAAAAGCCGCGTTTCGGTTCCGAGAGCCTTTCGCAGGTCTTCATCGGCGTTCTGTACTTTGCCGAGTGAATTGGGCAGAGCCCACGGCTCGAAGAAGCCAGTCACGAGAGCGCTCCCTTTGGGATCCTGCAACATCCGGCGGACCTGTTGTTCGAGTCCGGCCGGCGTTCCCAACCGGCCTTTCCTGGCCGCTTCCTGAAGGATGGAATCGGGAGTGCCGTTCCAAATGAATTTCGCCATGCGGACGGCCAGTTCGCCGTTGGAAACTCGATTGGAGCTGTTGAGGGTTCTATTCTTTTGATAGGCATGATCCAGGGCTCGCTCCGCAGTCGAGATTGCTGTTTCGTAGCGGGCTTCTTCCGGACGAGCCATACCGATCGGTGGATCGCGCCGCGCGCGAAGACGCTGCAACATTTTTTCCCAGACGGCCGACTCCTCCTCGACATTGCCCGTGTTCAAGCTGTCGAGGGCCAATCCGCCCGACTTCCGCGTCTGGTTATGGCACGTTGTGCAATACATCTCGAACAAGGGCTTGAAAACCTTCGAAACATCGGTTCCGCTGGTCGGCGATGGCTTGGTTTGAGCGCTTAGGCCGCAGGCGAGAACGATAATGACAAAGAGCGCGGGCACTGTCCTGTTGATCATTGAAGCCTCCTCAACGAGGATGGACTGTAGCGAGACCTGCGGCTGAAGTCGTCTCGCGAATGCACGGTTTTTGTAAAATTATTGTCAGCTCAGCTGTTTGAAATTCATCGCGGCTCGCTGGCGTGGCGGCAGGCCAATCTGCAGGACACCATCGTATTCGGCGACGTTCACGAGTCCGAACCGTTTCGAGGTTTGAATCGCGACACTTTTGCGAGTTCCTCGAATAGTTTCTTTTCCGCTTCGGTGAGCTCCTTCGGAACAACGATCTTCAAGCGCACAAAGTGATCGCCGCGCCCGCCGCCCCGGACGTTCAAGCCTTGTCCTCTCAAGCGAAGGCGCTGCCCGGATGCGACGCCGGGGGGAACGCGAATCTTCTCGGCTTTGCCGTCGAGTGTTGGAACTTCGATGTTTGCGCCGAGTGCCGCTTCCCATGGAGTGATGGCCACTTCGACTTCGGTATCGTCCGCTTTCGCGCTGAATCGGGAGTGCGGTTCCTGACGGAGACGGACGTAGAGATCTCCGCCGTTCGGTCCCCCGCCGGGAATGCGGATCTTGCTGTCGTTGCGTGCTCCCGGTGGAATACGGATGTCGATGGTTTTCTCGGTATTGCCGAGCCGGACGGTGAGCTTTCGCGTGGTGCCCCGATGCATGTCTTCCAGGGGTAGCGCGAGCTCGGTTTCAGATTCGGGGGCCCTGGATGGCCGTCCGCCGGCGCGGGTTCGCCGTCCCGCCTCGGGGCCGCCCATGCCACCCATGCCGCCCATTCCGCCAAACAGGGCTTCGAAGAAATCGCTGAATGCGCTGCCCCGCTGGTCAGTGGCCCGGCCGAACAGGTCTTCCATGTTGATGGTGCCCTGAAATCCTCCCCCACCGCCCCAGTTGGGGGGCGGAGTGAAGTCCGCCCCGTTTTTCCAGTTCGCGCCGAGTTGATCGTATTTCTTGCGTTTTTCCGAGTCGCCGAGAACTTCGTACGCTTCCTGGATTTCCTTGAATTTTTCTTCGGACTGCTTGTTATTGGGATTCAGGTCAGGATGGTACTTTCGAGCCAGTTTTCGATAGGCCTTCTTGATTTCTTCTTCTTTTGAAGATCTGGCAACGCCGAGAATTTCGTAATAATCGCGGAACTTGACGGGCATGTTTCTGAGTGTACTACAACGTGACTTCGAGGCCTTCCCGCGCCGCAATCACGTTGGGATAGAGTTTGCGGGCGTTTTCGAGAATCTTATCCACTTCACCGTCTTCATGGTAGGGGTCGTGATGATACAGGGCGATGCGTTTCACACCCGCCCGGATGCCGGTTTCGATCGCCTGTTTCCAGCTGCTGTGGCCCCAGCCAATGTGCTCCGGCAGTTCCTCAGGCGTGTACTGGGAATCGACGATGAAGAAGTCTGCATCTTTGGCGAGCGTCATGATGTTCTTGTCGCTCCAGCCCGTGCCGTGTTCCACATCCGTACAATAGGAAATCACTTTTCCGTTTTGCATGATCCGATAGCCGACGCACCCTTGAGGGTGATCCAAGGGTAAAACCAGAATTCTGGTGTCTGCAACGGTAAAGGTTCCTTCCACCAGGTCCACGTACTCCCGCGAGCACGGAAGTTTGGACATGTCGACGGGGAAGTACGGATTGGCCATCATGCCTGCCAGAGCATCCATAACCAGGTTTGCGTCACGGCGTCCGGCGAAGTAGAAAGTGAAGTGATTCCTCGGATCGTACAAAGGACGGAAAAACGGGACTCCTTGTATATGGTCCAGATGAAAATGACTGAAGAAGATGTGGGCGCTGATCGGTTTGTCGCCGAACTCCTGCTGGAGTTCACGGCCAAGCAGCCGGATTCCTGTTCCACCATCAAAAACCAGGATCTGGTTCGAGTCGGTTCGAATTTCGATACACGAAGTATTTCCTCCATACCCCATGTTTTCTTTTTGTGGCGTCGGGGTGGATCCGCGGACTCCCCAAAACCGCACACGCATTCAGCGCCCTCCAAGAGAACGGGCAGTATAAAGAGTTGTCGAGCTAAACTTCAAGAAACTTGGGAATTTTGACAAGGTTTCTACAGCCGGTTTTGGTTACGACAACCACGTCTTCGAGCCGGACTCCTCCCATTCTTTCGTAGTACAGGCCCGGTTCGACCGTTACGACATTCCGGTCACGCAGGGTATTCCGGCTGCGCTGGCCGAAGGACGGCGCTTCGTGAATGTCGAGGCCCAGTCCGTGCCCCGTACCGTGGAAGAATCCTTGCATGCGGCCATTCTGAAGTCCCGAAGGAAAACCCTCGGAGGCGAAATAATTCACGATTTCATTGTGGATGTCGTAGGCGCTTGAGCCGCTGCGGATTCGGTTGAAGCCGATTTCCTGCGCCTGCGCAACGCACTGGTAGGCATGCTTCAACCGTTCGGACGCGCGGCCTCGAACGACGGTGCGTGAGATATCGCCGAAATAGCCGGTTTTCTGCGAGCGGGGGAAGATATCCATGATGATGGAAGTATTCGCGCGAATGGGTCCGCTGCCCTGATTGTGGGGATCGACACACTGTTCGCCCGCGGCCGCAATCGTATGGCTTGGTACATACCCGCGCGCCATAATCTCGGTGTTGATGATGCGCTTCAGGATTTCCGAAGTGAACCGGGTTCCGTCGAGATAGAGGTAGCCGTCCTTATGTATGTCCGTCCGGCGGACGGCTTCGATGCCGGCCTGCATGCCATGTTCGGCGGCCCGGAGCGAGTCCGTGATGAAACGAATCTCCTCCGGCGTTTTGAATTCCCGCTCCGGCCAGAATGGATCCGCCTTGGCCTCGACACGGATGCGCGCCTTCCTCAGGTGGTCGGCAAGGCCCAGGGGAAATCCCGACGGCACCTCGACACTGCTGATGTGGAGATCTTGAAGTATTTCCAGAATGACCTGCGGGACCGCCGGGAACTGCGTGCCGCTCTGTTGACATCGCCTTTGATATGCGGACCAGGCCAGCACTTTATCGACATTTGCCTGGCTCTTTGCGCGATCGATCTCGAGATCGTTCATTGCCAGATAGCGTTTACCCCGCTTCACGATAAAAACAAACGGGTCCGGCGCGAAAAAGCGGGTGGCCCAGAGCATGTTCGCGTCGCTCTCGCTGGCGCTGTAGATCATGCGGGCGTCGGGCTGTGTTGATTTTGGCATGCTATATTCAGCTGAAGATGTCCAAGACTGCAGGGATCATCGTTATCGGGAACGAAATCCTTTCCGGAAAGACACGGGATGAGAATTCTCCATTCCTCGTAACCGAGTTGCGTGATCTTGGAGTCGATGTTCGAAAGATTTCCGTTATTCCCGACGAACTCAACCTCATTTCCAACGAGGTCCGGGAGTTTGCCGGTGCTTACGATTATGTATTTACCACAGGTGGCGTCGGTCCCACTCACGATGATTTGACGATGGATGGAATTGCCGCCGCATTCGGCCGGCGTATTCTGCGCCATCCCGAGCTTGAAATATCACTGCGTCATTTCTATTCCGAAGAGCTGGTCCAGGGGAATTTGCGCATGGCCGATATTCCGGAAGGCGCGCGGCTGGTCGGAGGAAAGGGCATGTGGTTTCCGGTGGTCGCGGTGGAGAATGTTTATATTTTCCCCGGTGTCCCCGAAATTCTGCAGCGGAAATTCGAACGCATCAAAGAGACCTTCCGGGAAGCGCCGTTTCATCTGCGGCAGATGTTTCTCCAGGCGGACGAGGGCCAGATCGCTGCCCTGCTGCACCAGTTGCTTGCGGAATTCCCCGAATTGTTGCTGGGCTCGTATCCGTATCTCGACAACCCTGAGTACTCCATCAAGCTGACCCTCGAATCGAAGGATGCGGATTATCTTGCACGCGCATACGGCCGCCTGGTCGGCGCGCTGGCGGAGATTCACATTACGCCGGTGAAACCGGGCTGAATTTTCAAGTCACTCTTTATAGGTGACAACGCGGCCCCAGAGATCCTTCGTTCCCCATATCCCCCGCCGCAGCGCTTCGAGTTGCACAATCTGGCTGTGATCGACGAAGAGGTTTACATCTGGTCCATAGTTCTTGATGTACCAGGCGAACACGTCGGGGTCCGCCGCCTCAAACATGACCTTTGCCAGGCCGAGAGCCTCGATGATTCTGGCGGGAACGTCCGTCCTCCAGGTACGAACATTTTCAGTTATACCCTCGGACTCGATCATGATCAGATAAGCGCCTGCATCAAGGAATCGGCGTGCCTGCCCGATCGCCCAGGCAGGGTCTCTTGTGCCTTCGGCTTCGAGTTCTTCTGCGCGAGTCGCGCCGCCGGCGCCAAACTGAATGCCGATTTCCGGTTTCGCCTTCAGGCCGCTTTTCTGAACACGCTCGATGAGGCGCAACCAGTCATCCGTCGGCAGAGTGATGAATCCGCTGGAGACCTCGATGATATCGAACCCGATGTCATGACACTCCCGGATATAAGCAGGAACATCCGCCGGATTTTGCGCGACAACATGTTCAATGAAGCCTCCCGTAGATACGAGAACATTGTGGGAATGCGCAATGTCGATGATCTCACGCAGTCTGTCTCGAGGCATCAGCGTGAATGAGCCGCCGGCGAACTTCAGGGAATCGACGTAGTCCTCCATTGTTTCAAGAACATCTTCGAGGTACCGCTTGCCCATCGGCGTGTAATACGGTCCTCGAATTTCGGTCAGACCTTCAGAACGCGGCTTGCTTTGACGATCGTTGAGTCGAATAAACGGAAATGCACGATCATTCATGAGAACCACCTAAGCGGCCTTCCGATCGGCGGGTCCCTTGACGCGCCCCAGAACAGCCATTAGTTCAGAAATCCGGAGGTGCTCGATGTTTGCAACGGCCCGGACAATCGCGTCACGCACGGCCAGGTCCGCCGCCAGGTATGTCAACCGGTGAAACTTCTCCTCGACCGCGTCCCAGGGCAGAGGAGAATCCGGAAATCCTGGATAGGTGCGCTGTTCCCTGGAAAGTGTCTTGCCTCCCGCAAGTTGGATAAGGACTTTACAGGGCATTTCGGCGGGAAAGGCGGCGCTGAATTGCAGCGCGGGGCGAACCGTCACTTTTCGAAGCAGAGCCTGGACGTCACTTCGTCCGATGCGTTCGGCCGTGTACTGGGCCGGCGTCACTTCTCCTGCCAACAGAGCAACGGCAATCACGTACGGCAGGCTGTGGTCCGCTTGCTCCTTGGTTACCACTTCTGTTTTCGGTCCCTCTTCTCCGCCTCCGATGATTTTGTGCGCCACGTCGAAGATCTCGATTTCGATATGTTCGATATCTTCCGCTGCGAATCCGGATTCTCGTTTCAATTCGAGAACGCATTCAATTGCCGATTGGGAGTGCATTTCCGCGTTGTATTTTTTCAGCGCGGTCCGCGTAACCATTTCCAGGTTTTCATGCTGCCAATCGATCGAAAATTGTCCCGCGATCGTGTCCATGAAGCCCTTGTTGCCTTCAAGAATCTCCAGTGGGCCGGTGATCCCGCGCATCGCGAGAAAGGCAGCGTGCGTGGCCCCGCCTGCCATGTTTGCGAACGCGAGCCCTTTCCAGTTAGAGAGCTTTCCTGTGCGGGTTACGCGTAGTGCGTTGTAAGCGGCGCCGCTGATGGCGAGCGCATTTGCAGTTTTACCGGAATCCAACTCCAGAGCTTTGGCGACGGCGCCCGCGACCGAATACGCGCCCAAGGTAACATGATCGAAGCCGCGATCACGAACGGGTGCGGCTTCGCTCAACCGGCATTGAATCTGGTAGGCGAGAGCGAGCGCAGTCAGGAAATCGCGTCCTTCTGTTTCGGCATACTCTGATGCGGCCAGAACAGCTCCGAGATTATCGCTGGGATGGCAGGTCTCACCTTTCGCAAGATAGCTGTCGTTGAAATCGAGATAGCGGACCAAAGCGCAGTTGAAAAACGCCGCTCTATCGGGCGCCGCCCTGCCGCCGCCGATCAGCGTGCATCGGCCGCGGCCGCCGCCGAAGTCTTCGACCTGATATCGGACGGACCGCATAAGTTGGTGGCCCATGGCGCCGATCGCACATCCGGCGGCATCCAGGATGCGGATCTTGAGCTCTCGCACGGCAAAACCGGAAATGTCCTTGAAGGTGACATGTGTGATGAAGTCCGCGAGTTGTTCAACTTGAGTCATGTTTCTTCAGTCGTTTCAGGCTGCCCTCAGGTCAATCAGCGCCAGTCCTGTCTCTATATCCGGCCGCCGAGTCAGATAAGTCGGCGACTCGACAAGAATCAGTTCCAATGTCGGAAACACGTGGCCTTCCAGCAGATGTCCGCCATGAGCGCTGCCGTCCGCCTTACCGACGACGATGTGCGCATGAACGTCGATCGTGCCCTGATAGACAGTGACGTCGCCGATCAATGAAAGCACCTCCACCTGTTCGTGTATGGGGATCCTCCTGTATTGCTTTTTCGCCGGGTCGAAGAAACCCAGCACGACATCGCTCAGCGCTCCGACGGCCGTGAAATGGCTCGCAAGAATGCGCTCCTCGGTCACGAATCGGCGAAACGTCCATATAATCTCGTCCGCTTTATCGAAGACCAACGCGAAGGTGTTTTCCGCGCTTTCATTGATCAGCTTGAATTTCATGAAAGTTCCTCTAGGCGGCCATGCTTACCGTCTTGATGTTCGTAAATTCCCGAATTCCGTGGCCGCTGAGTTCCCGGCCGTAGAGTCTGAAAGACACCCGCCGGAAAACCGGCGCGCCGGAATACATCCTCTATTGCAAGAGCGCATTGCGGAACGTTGGAGGCATGCTTGAGAAGAGCAACATTGCCGGCCATGAGCGCGGGCGCGGCAAATCGAAACACCTGCCAGAAAGGGAAATTCCAGGGCATGATCGCGAGAACGGCTCCCAATGGGTCGTATCGCACGAATGACAGTGCTCCTCCGGTCTCGATAACCTCGCCGGCAAGCCAATGTCCGGCACTTTCGGCAAAGTAGCGGCAAACCCAGGCGCACTTCTCTGATTCGTCCATCGCCGCCCGGAGCGTTTTTCCCATCTCGGCGGTCATGAGGCGGCCAAAAGATTCCTTTTCGTCATCGAGGATTGCCGCGGCGTGTTGCATCATCCGTGCGCGTTCCTCTACGAGAGTGCGACGATATTCGTGAAACGCGGCGCAGGCGCGGCGGAGTTTCTGGTTCACTTCTGCCTGGGAGATCAGCGTGAAACGCCGAATGAGGTTTCCTGTTGCAGGATTAATGCTGGCGATGCCCATGATTCTTTGTTCTAAATATGTGCAAGGCCAGTTCCGTTGTACCCGCAGCCTTTATGCCCGCGGCTACTGGCAGTGGAAGTGCCACAGAAAGAGGTGTGCGGACAGTGGCGGTTATCCTCTCTCTCGTCAGTATGTTTGTGGCGCTGAACCTTCTGGGAGAAAGTCCGGACGCCCGCGAAATCGTGCGGAGGTCTGTTGAACAGAATAAAAAGGACTGGGCATTGGCGCCTCAATACGCGTTCACGAAGCGCGATGTCGTCGCGCATAAGGAAAAAGTGACATCACGGCGCACCTACAAAGTATTGATGATCGATGGCTCACCGTACAATCAGCTGATTGCAACGGACGGACACCCGCTGCCCGGATCGGGAGCGGCTGTGCAGCAAGGCGAATTGACGCAGGAGACAGCCCGCCGGAAACATGAACCACCTGAAGCGCGCCGGCGCCGGATTGCGGCATACGAAAAGGACCGGGCGCGGGAACAGACGTTGATGAATGAAATGGTCAATGCGTTTGATTTCAAGCTCACCGGACAGGAGGAGATCAACGGACATCATTGTTATGTTCTTCAGGCGGCGCCCCGGGCGGGCTATCGACCGACGAGCAATGAAACAAAGGTTTTGACGGGAATGCGCGGAACGATGTGGATCGACACCCAGGAATACCAGTGGGTGAAGGTTCAAGCCGAAGTCTTTCGTCCCGTTCCGATTGATCTCTTCATTGCCGACGTCCAGCCCGGCACCGAATTCCTGCTTGAAAAAGTCCCGGTCGCGCAAGGTCTATGGCTTCCCGCACATTTTTTGACTCGCGTCCGGGCTACGGCACTCAAATTGTGGTCGAAAAATTACAGCCGCGACGAAACCTACTTTGATTACCATCGTTCCGGAGTGCCCGGCGATTCTCGCAGCGGGCAGTGAAAACTATTGCGAAATGTGAAAGAGAGCCTTCATGCAGGAGCATTCCGACGCGCTCGTCTTTTTTGGTGCGACTGGCGATTTAGCTCATAAACAGATTTTTCCCGCGCTTCAAGCGATGATCCGGCATGGTCACCTGGACATGCCGATCATCGGCGTCGCCAAGTCGGGCTGGAACCTCGAACAACTCAAGCAGCGGATACGCGACAGCCTGGAAAACTATGGCGGCTTGAACCCGGATGCATTTGCAAAACTAACCGGTGAGTTGCAGTACATCGACGGCGACTACCGCGACGACGCGACATATCAGCAGCTGCGCCGCATGCTTGGCAATACTCAACGGCCGCTGCACTATCTTGCGATCCCGCCAAGCATGTTTGAGACGGTTACCGCCGGACTGGCCAAAGGCGGTTGTATCGGCAATGCCCGGGTGGTCGTCGAGAAGCCGTTCGGGCGGGATCTACCGTCTGCGCAGTCGCTCAACCAGACGCTGCGGCAGTTTTTCCCGGAGTCTGCGATATATCGAATAGATCATTTCCTCGGGAAAGAGCCGGTCCAGAACCTT
The DNA here is from genome assembly GCA_036496425.1 of Terriglobia bacterium. Classification (NCBI taxonomy): domain Bacteria; kingdom Pseudomonadati; phylum Acidobacteriota; class Terriglobia; species Terriglobia bacterium. Next base: position 15,674 of record DASXLG010000320.1, read on the forward strand.
TTATACTTCCGCTTCGCCAACACCTTTCTTGAGCCTATCTGGAATCGCAACTACGTCGACAGCGTACAGATCACGATGGCCGAGAAATTCGGCGTGGAGTCGCGCGGGCGCCTTTATGAAGAACTCGGCGCGATTCGCGATGTTGTGCAGAACCACCTGCTTCAAGTTCTGATATTGCTGGCGATGGAGGCCCCGGTGCAACGGGACGCGGAAACCATGCGTGATGAAAAGGTTCGCCTGTTTAAGGCGATCCGTCCGCTGACGCCGTCGGATATCGTTCGGGGACAATATGTGGGTTACCGCTCCGCGGAGGGTGTTGCGCCCGGCTCGGAGGTCGAAACATTCGTCGCTCTGCGGCTGCATATCGAGACCTGGCGGTGGGGAGGAGTGCCGTTTTACATTCGAGCCGGCAAGGAGCTGCCCGTTACAGCGACGGAGGTCATGGTCGAATTGAGGCAGCCGCCCCAAGCTGTGTTCGACGGCATCAGGGCAGGTCAGGCCAATTACGTTCGATTCCGTCTCAGTCCGGATGTCTTCATTTCGATCGGCGCGAAGGTTAAAAAACCGGGCGAAGAAATGGTCGGCGAAGACACTGAGCTGATCGCCCACCACCGGGTCGGGGAGGAAATGCTGCCCTATGAACGGTTGCTCGGTGACGCGATCCGCGGCGACCCCTCCCTGTTCGCCCGCGAGGATAGCGTCGAAGAGGCCTGGCGTGTCATCGATCCCATCGTCGGCACAGCGACACCGGTCCACAAGTATGATCCCAACAGCTGGGGACCCGCCGAAGCCGACGATATCATTTCCGGCAATGGCGGCTGGCAAAACCCGAAAGAATAGGATCAAACCGGAAAAAGTGTGGGTTGGGCGAGTGGAATATCGTCCAGAACCCGGACGAATCCCAACTCTTCGCAAAGGGGATTCAAGATCCGGCTGTCGGCGCGGCGATACCGCAACCGTTCGGGGGATATGGTGATCGGAGCATCACAGCAAATCGTGGCAAGGCGCCGGCTGGTTCGTACGGTCTCCATGTTGTCGCGAATGCGCTTCAGGATGGCGTCGCGTCCGCGGAAGTTCAGCGTGGCGTCGATGTGGGTGTGGACCACATCTTCGACGCTCCGGCACACCGATAGGATCTGGCGGGCGGTTTTCTCCCCGACACCGGCCACGCCGGGAATGTTGTCCACGTGATCGCCATGCAGCGCCAGAAGGTCGGGAATCTGCGTTGGCGACACGCCGAATTTCTCACGCACACCGGCTTCATTCAGCCAGTTTTCTTTTGCCATGTCGTATACGCAGACGGTTTCGGAAACCAGCTGGGACATGTCCTTATCGCCCGTAACGACAACCACTGGATGGCCTTCGCCGGACATTTTCGCAGTGATCGTGCCGATGATATCGTCGGCTTCATAATCATCGGCTTCGAGACACGCCACGCCGATGGCGGCGGTGATTTTCCTGCAGTAGTCGAATTGAGCTTTCAGGTTTGCGGGAGGCTGAGTGCGGTTCGCTTTATAGCCGCTGAATATCGCGCTGCGGAAGGACGTGTCCCGTTCGAACGCGGCAGCCATGTATTCGGGTTTACGTTCTTTGATGATGCGAAGCAAGGTCCGGAGATATCCGAGCACGGCATTGGTCAACATTCCGCGCGGCGAGATGATATTGTCCGGAAGCCCGTGATATGCCCGGAAGATGTAGTTCATCGCATCGATGACGTAGACCGGTTTTTTCATGACTGAATCGGAACCGGATGACCGTCGTCGCCGACGGCGACATAGATCACTTCCGCTTCGGTAACGCGCACGATTTCCTTTGTGCCGCGGATGCCGATCCGTTCGACTTCGACTTCAACGTCAACCGTTATCGATGACGCGCCGACCCGCACCGTTCGGGTATAAAACGTCACCAGGTCGCCGAGGTAGACCGGAGCGACGAACACCACTTCATGCATGGCCTTGGTGACAAACTTTTTCGGAAACTGCCTGCGGCATTCGATTCCGCCGGCAAGATCGATGTAGCTCAGGATGACGCCGCCGAAAATCGTACCGTGGGCATTGGTGTCTCGCGGCAGCATCGTGATGCGGATGGCAGGGAAGCGATCGGTCATTTCAGGAAGGGATTATACCGGCGCTCGTGGCCGATTGTGGTCGATTGTCCGTGACCGGCGATCACCAGCGTGTCGTCGTCGAAAGGCATCAGCTTTTTTTGAATGGAGGTCAGGATCTGCGGCTGGGAGCCGCCCCAGAGATCCGTCCGTCCGATACTTTGAGCGAACAGCGTATCTCCGGTGAAAAGGATGTTCCGGTCGGCGGCAAGATGGAAAGTCGCGCTGCCCGGCGTGTGGCCGGGAGTGTGGATGACGCCGACCTCCACGCCGCGGCAGGCGACGGCGCCGCCATCTTCGACGAAATGTTCGATCGCGCCCCGTTTGGGCATCGGCATTCCGATCCACTGGGCCTGCATGTCGAGCTTTTCGAACAGAAGCAGGTCCGCTTTATGGATCGATGCCGGCGCGCCGGACTTTTCCTGCAGTTCGCTGATAGCGCCCACATGATCGATGTGCGTGTGGGTGCAGACGATCTGCCGTACCGTCAGACCGTGCTTTTCGAGGCGCGTCAGTATCTCCATCGGATCGTCTCCGGGATCGATAACGATTGCCTCGCCGGTCTGTTCGTCTCCGATGATGGTGCAATTGCATTGCAGCCAGCCGACCGGGAATGTTTCGATGATCATCGCGTTTCCTGCGCTCCAAGCACTTTCAATGTTCCGGCCGTCGCGGCGCCGCGGCTTTTGAAGTCCGAACTGCCGATCAGCTTTTCGTCTCCGGGAGGCAATTTCTGGCTGACGATCAGCTTGTCCCTTTCGAGGACCTTTCCCCGCTCATCCATGTAAGTCGCTTCGAGTTGAATCTGGTTATAGGTGAATTTGCTGCTTGTATTGTGGAAACCGATGATCCACGCGGGCTTGGAGCCCGGAAGTTCAGGACGAAATTCGGCGTGTGTGATTTCGATGTCTCGCGCCGGGTTGGGCCGGTTCAGCAGGCCGGCAAGGCTGCCGCCGTATTGCCGAATTCCGAGAACGACGATTATCCCGACCAGGAGGAGGCGGCGGCCGAGTATCCATTGCCGCGACCGGAGAAATTCGAGCATTACTGCCGGCGCGCCTCCTGCAGGGTAATGTTCAGATCCAGCTTTTTGTTATCGCGCAAAACCGTGACTTTGACCTGATCTCCAGGCTTATGACCTTCGATTTCGGATTGAAGTTCCTGGATAGATGTCACTTCTTTTCCTTGAACGGCCAGAATCACGTCCCCTCCGACGGGGAACCGAAGTCGTCCTACAATGATTTCGCTTTCCGCTCCCTTGATGCCGCCGAGAGCTGCAGCGCTTCCGCGAGGCGCTTCGGCCACCATTAAACCGGAATTGGTATTAAGCCGCAGAGCTTGCGCGAGGCCGGGATAATCCGAGAGCGCGACGAGCTCCTGTGGCGTGACGCCGAGAGAGGCATGACGCACATAACCATTTGTGATCAATTCGTCGGTAATGCGGTGGACGGTATCCACCGGGATCGCGAAACCGATGCCGATGCTTCCGGTGTCATTGGGCGAGAGAATCGCCGAATTGATACCGATGATCTGTCCCTGGCTGTTCAACAGCGGACCGCCGGAATTTCCATGATTGATTGAGGCGTCTGTTTGAATCATGCCTTCGATGATCCGGCCGTTTTCGCTTTCGATCGATCGGTTCAGTGAACTGATGATTCCGGTCGTCATTGTGCGATCCAGGCCGAAGGGATTTCCGATCGCCAGAACTTTCTGTCCGACCTCCAGGCCCTTCGACGTTCCCAGAGGAATTGGCGTCAGCCCGCTGCGCGGAACATCGATCTGAATCACTGCCAGGTCGTTGTTGGGATCGCTGCCGACCACCTTGGCGCTGTGTTTGGACTTGTCCCAAAGGGTGACCTGCAGCTGCTCGGCGTCGCGCACCACGTGATAGTTGGTCACGATATGTCCCTGGCCGTCGATGATGGCGCCCGACCCCATGCCCGACTGTGGCACCGGCCGGTAGAAGAAGTCATAGGCGACCGTCACCGTTGTGATGTTGACGACACTCGGGCTGTATTTCTGATAGATCTCGATATTGTTGCGTTCATCCTCGCTGAGGTTGGCGATTCCCGGAGCGGCGGCGGTCATGCTGACCGGCGAGGATGCCCAGCTGACATCCGGGGGCCGGGAGAAATCCGATCGCAATGGTTTCCAGTCCAGCAGGACATACACCATGGCGGCTGTAATGATCGAGCTCAAGAATGCGACTTTGATCAGGTTTTTCATACATGCAACTCCAAAGGGGTGCTCCCCTCGAGCGAATCCATTATCTCCTGAGAAGATGCGGTTGTTGAAGAAATGGTTGTCATTGGATCATTGCATCATTGCAAGTTTCTGAATTGCTTCAATTGAAGAAATGAAGAAACGTCGAAATGATGCAATGATGCAATTCACACTACTGTAAGCGCGGTTCCTTCAGCCAGATACAGGAGATCGGGACCATGAGCGTGGCCAGGGCGGCGACGAACGCCACGGCCGTGAAGCCGGCGGCATCGAAGGCCGAGGCGGAGAACGCCGCCACTGTTGCGATTCCGACCTGGGAGGCGGCATTTCTCAGGGCAATGTATTGACCGCGGACTTCGGGGCCGATAATCTCCGTCGTCAAGGCGTGCAGCGGGGCTTGCCGGGCAGAATGGGCAATACTCAGCGCGGCAATGCCGAGAATAAGCCCAATACCCAGGTTCGACCGCGCCACAACGACGAACAGTACCGCCAGAACGAGATTCGACCAGATGATGACGTTTCGTTTGCCGGCATGGTCCGACAACCAGCCCGCCACCGGCGATGCCGCCGCGGCCGCGAGCCCGGAAACCATGAAGACCAGCCCGATCCGCACCAGGCTCATGTGGAACGTGTTGCTGAGCCACGCTCCCACATATGTCAGGAAACCCACAACGCCGCCTGAGGTGAGGAATGCCGCAGCCATTCCTGCGACCCTGTCGGGCTTCCGAAAGTGATCGAACATCGAACCCTTACGGGCTGCCGGATGATGCAGGTGCGCGCCTTCGGCGGGCAATCCGGAGATGGCAATGACAAACATGATCGCCGCGGCGGCAGAAAGACCGCCGAATACCCAATGCCAGCCAAGCTGCGATGCGGCAAGCGCCCCGAGCGGAACGCCGACCACAAAAGCCACAAAATAGCCCATCGAGAGGACACCCATCGCGCGTCCGCGTTGTTCATAGGGATAGTAGTCGCCGGCGAAAGACAACGCGCAGGTGGAAAGTGTTCCTGCGGCGAATCCTGTCATGGCGCGTACAATGACTAAGGCGTCGAATGATGAAACGTGATATGTAAGAAAAGATGCTCCGGTGAAAAGAGCGAGGCCCGAGACCAGGACCTTCTTGCGGCCAACGCGATCGGAAAGCGGACCCACGATCAGGGCAAAAACCGCTGCGGCTAAAGAATAGGTCGTGACGATGATTCCAGCATGACCGGCTGTCGTTCCCAGGTCCTGGGCGATTGCCGGCAAAAGGGGACCGACGAGCTGTGTGTCCGAGACTCCCAGGAACAGCACACCGAAAAGAATTAGTGCAACAGACCAGTTGAAACTTTTTTGACCGGACACGCGCGGATCATAGCATAGGGAAGTGCCACTCATTTTTGGGGTAATCGATGAAACGTGACTTCGAAGAGCTCGATGATATTCAGCAGAAGATCCAGACCATTCCGGAACAGCTGCCGATCCTTCCAGTGCGGGACGCAGTTATCTTTCCCAACGCAGTCATCCCTCTCACGGTGGGGCGCGAGAGCTCGGTCAAGTTGATCAATGACGTCCAGCAGGGCGACGGAATGCTTGTCGTCCTGACCCAGCGGGACAAACGTGTGGATTCGCCGGTTCCAGCCGATCTCTACGAGATCGGAACCGTCAGCATGGTCCATCGCGTCATGAAGACCCCGGAGGGCAACCTGTTCGTGATCATCATGGGGGTTTCCCGCACCAAGGTCGAGGAGTTCCAGCAGTTCGATCCCTACATCCGCGCCCGGATCCGGGTTCTCCAGGACGAAAAGGAAGATGAGACCGGAGTCGATTTTCAGGCTCTGAGGCGAACGGTCATCAGCCAATTCGAACGCATCATCAAGCTGTCGCCGCAATTGCCGGACGATCTCCAGACCATCGTGATCAATATCGAAGACACGGGCCGTCTGGCAGACTATATCGCGACCAATCTCCCCAACCTTTCGATCGTATCGAAGCAGTTTGTTCTCGAACAGGTTTCGGTTCGAAAGCGGTTGGAGTTCCTGAATACCGAACTTGCAAAGGAGCTCGAAGTTCTCGAACTGCGCAGCAAAATCCAGAACCAGGTCCAGGAGGAAGTCGGCAAAAGCCAGCGCGAATACTTCCTGCGCGAGCAGCTGCGGGCGATTCAACGAGAGCTTGGGGAAGCCGACGACACGCAGCGCGAAATCGAGGAGCTGCGGAAGAAAATAGAAGCGGCCGAAATGACGGAGGAGGCGAAAAAAGAAGCCGAACGGGAGCTCGGGCGCCTGGGCCGGATGTCGCCTGCGGCCGCGGAGTATACGGTCACCAGAACATATCTCGATTGGCTGGTGTCGCTGCCGTGGAATGTCCTCACCACCGAGAAAATCGACATCAACAAAGCCAGGGAGGTCCTGGAGCGCGATCACTACGATCTGGAAAAGATCAAGGAACGGATTCTGGAGTACCTCGCAGTACTGGAACTGAAACCGCAGGGGAAGGCGCCCATCCTTTGCTTCGTCGGACCTCCGGGTGTGGGCAAAACATCACTCGGGCGGTCGATCGCCGCGGCAATGGGCCGGAAATTTGTTCGCGTGTCACTCGGCGGCATGCGCGACGAGGCGGAGATCCGCGGCCATCGCCGCACGTATATCGGAGCTTTACCCGGGCAAGTGATTCAAAACATCCGCCGGGCCGGCTCGCGCGATCCGGTTTTCATGCTGGACGAGATCGATAAGCTGGGAGCGGATTTCCGCGGCGACCCGGCCTCGGCGTTGCTCGAAGTTCTGGATCCCGAACAGAACTCGACCTTCCGCGACCACTACCTCGATGTCGCCTTCGACCTCTCCCGGGTTTTCTTCATTACCACCGCGAACGTGCTCGATACGGTTCCCTCCGCCCTTCGTGACCGCATGGAGGTCATCGAACTGCCCGGCTATACGGAAGAAGAGAAAGTTCAGATCGCCAAGAGTTACCTGGTTCCGCGAGGGCGCGAAAACAGCGGCTTACAGCCGGATCAGATCGAATTCACCGATCAGGCGCTGCATCAGATCGTCCGTCACTACACCAGGGAAACCGGCGTCCGTAATCTCGAGCGCCAGATCACCAGCATCAGCCGGAAACATGCCCGCCGGCTTCTGGAAGGTAAGGATCCGCGGCTTAACGTCACCCCGGAAGTCGTCGCCGAACTGCTTGGCTCGTCGAAATATCAGCTTGAAGAAGAAGTGGAAGAACGTGTCAAACGGCCGGGAGTGGTGATTGGCCTCGCCTGGACTCCCGTCGGCGGCGATATTCTGTTCGTGGAGGCGAACATCGCCAAAGGCGGCCGGCACCTGACCGTCACCGGCCAGGTGGGCGACGTCATGCAGGAATCCACCAAGGCCGCTCTCACCTGGGTTCGCTCGTATGCGATCGAACTCGGCCTCGATTCCGACTTCTACAAGGAAACCGACGTCCACATCCACGTGCCGGCCGGCTCCATTCCGAAAGACGGCCCTTCTGCCGGCGTCACTATGGTCACCGCCCTCGTCTCGGCTTTAACCAACGTCACCGTCCGCCCCAAATTGGCCATGACCGGAGAAATTACGCTTAGCGGACACGTGCTTCCCGTCGGCGGTATCAAAGAGAAGGTTCTGGCGGCCCGCCGGGCAAAGATCGAAGAACTGATCCTGCCGGCGCAAAATGAAAAGAACGTTCGGGAGGATATCCAACCCGAATTGCTGAAAGAGATTAAGTTCCACTACGTCAAGACGATCGAGGAAGTTCTCGAACACGCATTTCCGAAGCGGGTCCTGCGCGCCGTTCCCGGCACGGAGCCGGTTCAGCAGGCGATATAAAACCATTGGAAAATGTATCATTCGAGGTTTCTGCATTTCAGATTTGAAATGCAGAAACTTCCGACGTCCTCTCGTTTCCTAGGGAAGCAGAGCGTCGATCTGGGACTTGAAGTGATCGACGATGTTCACCGGATTGCCGTTTGAGTCCAGGAGCACCTTGCCGTTGACCATCACCGGATTCGCTCCGGCGGGCCAGGTTCGCGTGTTGAGCGTGAACCCGGCGTCGACGCCGTCGCCGCGAGACCACACGTACGTCGACGCTCCGGGCGTGCTCCCGTCGCGCGCGGAGCCGGGACTGCGTGGCCCGTTGCCCCAGACCGCGTGCAGATGGGCGAACTGTGCTAGCGCCCGCGCGGAGGCGCCCATCCCGTCGTTGCCGACGCCGACCTCGTTGATCTCGCCGTCGCCGCCGTAGACCTGCGGTACCGGGACCGATGAGTTGGGGGCGAGCACGTTCGCCCCCAACGCCGGATCCTCGGCGATCGCCTCGTTGGAATTGCGCCCGGAGGCGGCGGTCGATATCACTTGCACCTCGGTGATCCCCGCCGGGGCGAGCAGCGTCGAGTTCAGGTAGGTGAAGTAGTCCGTTCCTGACACCTTCTCGACCAACGTGGCCAGGAACAGGTAGCCGAAGTTCGAGTAGGCGTAGGTCGCGCCGGGCGTGTGCTGCAGCGGCTGGCCATACATGTACTTGCAGATGTCCATCCGCGTCGGCCGGGTGACGCCGATAGCCAGCGCGACTTGTCCCATCTTGTATGTGGGATCGAAGTACGGCGCGACGCCGTCGTCGTACCCCGACTTGTGGTCGAGCAGGTGCTGGACGGTGATCGAGTCGTGGTTGGTCGTGTGACCCGGGTTCGAGATCCCGATTTTCGCGAACGCGTAGTCGCCGGGCGCGAGCTTCTTGGCGTCGAACAACGACTGGATCGCCGCCTCGCAGAACATCTTGCTGCAGCTTGCGAGCAGGAAACGGTCGCTCGGCTGGGTGACCCGGTATCCCGGCTCTGCCCAGGTATAGCCACGGGCGAACTCCATCGTTCCGTTCTTTCCGAACGCCATCTGCGCGGCTCGGATCCCGTTCGCCTGCATGAACGTCTTGAACGCGGCGTCGATATTGGCCTGGGCCGGGACTGCGGTTCCGGCCGCCGTCCACTGCCGCGCCTCGGGCACGTCGTTCTTGGCAAACACCGCGGCGTACAGGGCGCTGTTGCCGCTGCCGCCGCCCTGCACGCAGATCGGATAGCGGCCCGCCTTCTTCTGGTTGTCGAACTCCGTCTGGTACTGAGCGGCCGTGAGCCCGTGGAACGCGAACCAGTCGTCGACAACGTCGTCGCGAAACACGGAGCAGTAGGTCTGGTCACCCGAGTGCGCGACGTACGCGGGCCGCCACGCGTTCAGGGTGTAGCCGGGGAGCTGTGTGTCGACGTTGAACGTCGTCTGGTAGGCGGCGGCCGGGTCGGACGGGTTGACCATCCACTTCACGAAGCCCGGGTTCGGCCACCAGACGCCGGCATACGTCCGGTTTCCGCCCTCACCGTAGATCGCAACGGAAAGCGGCATCTTACGGTTCGCGAGCGCGGTCGCGTTCGCGGTGTTGAAGTCGTTCTCCGAGAGGCCGTGCTGGGCGGACCAGCCGGCCGGAGCGCCCTCGGTCATGACCGCGGCGAAGATCGCGTCGGTCGGCGAGGAACCGGTCACCGACACGAGCGACAGGCCGTATCCCTTCGCGACCCAGGTGTTGACCCACGACTGGTATACGGCCGGGCTGATCCCGTGCACCGCGGCCCATTTCGGCATCGGTCGGTTGACCCACACCGCCGCGTATTGGGGATCTCCCGTGTCTCCATAGACACTCAGGGAGATCATCCCATAGCCCTTGCCAGACAGGTTCGTTACGTTCGACTGGTGCACAGACGCACTGACGCCGTGATAAGCCTGAACATCCATTTTCTCAGCTCCTGATTGTGAGTGTTCCCTACAGAAAGCGGTCGCAAGAACATATTATGCAAAGGCCTCCGCGATCAACCTTTCCTGTTCTTTGAATGCCTTCCCCCAGAAAATAAAGCGTTCCCCTTTCGGGGGAATGCCTTCCCCGAGCCTTCGGAAAGCGAGGCGATATAACTATTGGAAATTGCATCATTCGAGGTTTCTGCATTTCAAATTTGAAATGCAGAAACCTCGAATGATGCAATTTCCAATAGGTTTTTTTTCCCCATCCCTCCTTAGTTCCATTGACCTAATCCCATCCCGCCGTTATATTAACCATTCAACTTTTCATGAACTTACACGCCTGGTTTGAATGCTTTGCCGGATGTGGAGTCCGCTACCGGCTCGATCAAATTGTTTATCGCTGTGAGTCCTGTGGCGGCCTGCTCGAGGTGCGCCATGACGTCCAGGCTTTGAAGCAGAAGACGGGGAGTGAGTGGAAGCAGGTTTTCGATTCCCGCCTGGGCCGGATGAGCGGTGTCTGGTCGAAGAAGGAGATGGTTCTGCCCGAGCTTGAGGGCGGCAGCATCGTTTCGCTGGGGGAAGGGAACACCCCGCTCATCAAATCCGACCGCTTCGCCAAACAGCTCGGGATTGACGAGATTTACATCAAGCAGTGCGGTACTTCCCATACCGGTTCCTTTAAAGATCTCGGCATGACCGTCCTCGTGTCGATGGTCAATCAGATCCGCTCCCACGTCCGCGCGGTTGCCTGCGCGTCCACAGGCGATACCTCGGCTGCTCTTTCGGCGTATTGCGCGGCGGCGGGCCTTCCCTCGATTGTGTTTCTACCGAAGGACAAAGTTTCGATTGCACAGCTCATTCAGCCTGTCGCGAACAATGCGCTGACGATTTCCATCGACACGGATTTTGACGGCTGCATGAAGATCGTCCAGGAAATCACAAAGGATCGATCGATATACCTCGCGAACTCCATGAACTCGCTTCGAGTGGAAGGGCAGAAGACGATCAGTTTCGAAATCGTTCAGCAGCTGGGCTGGAACGTTCCGGATTTCGTTGTTGTTCCGGGCGGCAATCTTGGCAACGTCTCCGCCATCGGAAGCGGTTTTCTGTTGATGCGCGAGCTCGGGATGATCGATCGCCTTCCCCGTCTGGTTTGTGCCCAGGCCGAGAAGGCCAATCCGCTCTACCGGGCCTATCGTGAAGGTTTTGGGAACCTCCAGCCCGTGACGGCCGGAAGCACCCATGCGACGGCGATCCAGATCGGCAATCCGGTCAGCTTCGGTAAAGCCGTGCGAGCTTTGAAGGCCACGGACGGCATCGTGGAACAGGCGACCGAGGCCGAGCTGGTCAACGCCAGTGCCGAGGTCGATCGTTATGGATTTTTCAATGATCCGCAAACCGGAGTTGCTCTCGCTTCCACGATGAAGCTCGTTAAATCGCGGATGATTCCGGCCTCTTCGAGGGTGGTCGTCATCAGCACCGCGCATGGATTGAAATTCGCCGACTTTAAAACCAAATTCCATCAGGGCCTGCTCCCCGAGGTCAATCCTGCCCTGCAGAACCTGCCCGTCGATGTGCCTGCAGACGTGAATGCTGTGCGCGCCGCGATCGATGGAAGGATACCTGCTTGATACGGAAGTCTGTTTTACCGAACGCGCCGCAGTATCAGATGGTTGCGGCCGATTGCAAGGATTCGTGTGATTAAATTCAACACACTATTACGCGTGGTTTACACACTGGGACTATGCCTCATCTTGTCCCCGTTTGCCTCCGCGCAGTCCATCATCCCAGCGGGATCGGTGTTGAATTTCGCGAAAGCCACTGTCAGCCAGCAGTCTAAAGCGGGTTTTGCGGTCACCAATCCGACATCGAATTATGCCGATGTCACGTTTACTTTCTATGGATTGGATGGCAGTAAGGTCACGTCTGTCCCGTTGAACCCGGTCCGCTACCGGGTGGCACCCAAAGGTCAGGTTTCGTTGCTGGCGGCGGATATCTTTGGCGCTGCGGCGGCCGATGGCTGGGTTCAGGCCACCAGCCCGACGCCCGGACTTCTCGGTTCATATCTGACCGGCGACTTTGCAACAACTCTGCAAGGTTCGCCGTCCGAAGCGGCGCTGTCGACGCAGGTGATTCCTCTGATTCGAGAGGATTCCCTCTACGATACCCAGATCGTTATCGTCAATCCGAACTCGGGAAGCAGCGCTGCCAGCGTGACTGTCCAGCTGTATGGGGCGGCCGGGCAGGCGCCCATTGGGACCACGACTCTCACCATCGCGCCTCACGCGTTCCAGCGGATCGGGCCTTCTTCGATTTCTCCGAGTCTGCCGGCGGACTATATTTCGGCAAGAATCACATCCACGGTCAATGTTGCTGCAACGGCAATCGTCAATCGTTCCGACACTTTCATGGCCGTGGAAGGTCAGGCGGTGGATCAGCAGTCCGCCTCGCGCATTGCGCCACATTTTGTCAGTGGGAGCGGATTCACTCCGGTATTGGTTTTAGCGAATCCAACCAGTTCGCCGATTCCGGTTACCGTGACGTTGTTCGGCGCCAGCAGCCCAGCGGCCATATCATTCACCATTCCTCCATACGGAGTGGTTTCCAAAACCACAACCGACATTGTCGGACGGTTATTCTTCACTCCGGTCTCGATTGACGGCTGGTTGCGGATCGACTCGCCGAACACGGCGCTTGATGGAGTGGTTGTCCTGGATCGCGGGCAGAGCCTGACTGCGGAGACATTTCAGGCCGCTCCACAATCGTCGATGTTGTATTCCGAGCTTTTCGAAAACCAAGCAACGGCCACGGGCCTGGTGTTGATCAATCCCTCTGGCGTTGCCGCCACTGCGGATGTGTTCCTGGTCCAGGCAGACGGCAACCTGCTGGCTCACAACACGGTCACGATTCCTGCAAATTCGAAGATGGCCGAGGACCTCGGGGATGTGGTTCCCGCAACGCTGAACCCGAACGGCGATTATCTTTTGCTGACCTCGTCTACCCTTCTTTACAGCACCACGATGATTTATCAGACAACCGGATTCATCGCCGGTCTGCCGCCGGCCTCCGTTCCGCCGTTGTTTGCGCCGAATGCGCCAGTCGCACCGATAATCAGCATGGATTCCACCGATGTTCATTCAGGGCAGACGATCCGCGTTTCGACCAATACCATTGACAGCATGACGTTCATGATCGGGCAGCAGGTTCTGTCCAATAACGGAACCATAGCGCCCGGTATTCCAACATTCCTGGTACAGCTTCCGGCGCTGGAGCCCGGTTACGTCAGCCTTCGCGCCCGGAGCAACGGAGTCGATTCACCGCCGATTGTGTTGCATGTTCTGCCGGCGGACAACAGCTCGACGCAGCCTGTGTCGGGAAGGGCTCTCTACCAGAAAATCGATGTGACCGATACGGGCCTCGATCTGGCGGATCCCGGTATCATGTTTCCGATCCGGCATGCCCGCGTTGAAGTGTTTGATCCCGGCGCGCAAGTGGTGGTTTCCGCATCCGAAACGGACGATCAAGGCCGTTTCACAGTTGCAGTTCCGCCGAATCCAACTCTGCTTGTTCGCGTCCTCAGTAGAATCCGGTCGTTCAATCTTCTGGTTGAAGACAATACGAATCTGAACGCGCTCTATTCGATTCCGGTGAATATCAATGGAAGTACGCTGAACTCCGGACTGCTTTTGTCCGACGCGACCCGGCTCTCCGGCGCCTTCAACATTCTTGAAATGGTTCAACGCGCGAATGAAACCGTGAAATCCGCTAACGCGAGCCTTCCGCCGACTCCGGTCACCATTTTCTGGAGTACGAAAAACACGAATCGCGTGGGCAATCCGGCGCAGGGACTCATCGGGACGAGCGAGTTCAACGTATCGACCGGGACGGCTTACATATTGGGTGATCGCAGCACCGATTCGGACGAATACGACGATGCCGTCATCGCGCATGAGTACGCGCACATGCTCGCTGCGAAATTTTCGCGCGATGATTCTCCCGGCGGCCCGCATTCGCTGGGGGACATGCTGGATCCGCGTCTGGCATGGTCGGAAGGCTGGGCAAACTTCTTCTCTTCGGTCGTCCGGCATGATCCTATCTGGCGCGATTCGATGGGGCCGGACGGCACGCAAGTGCTCCGATACGATCTTGGCAACAGCACTGCGTCGGGAGACCCTAATCCGGGGTACTGGAGTGAGGCGTCGGTGGACACCATGCTGTGGGCTCTGTACGACGGAATCGATGCGGACAACATCCAGTATTCATTTTCATCGATCTGGTCGGCGTTCACCGATCTGCG
>DASXLG010000321.1 GCA_036496425.1 Terriglobia bacterium
ATTTCCACCTCTTCGGCATGGATCAGGAATTCCCTGGGAATCCTCACCGCTTGACTGTTCCCGCTTTTGAATACCTTCGCCGTTTTCATCACAAGCACAAGCCTCTGTATATACATTAGGATATACGGATTACGACGTCAATGGCGACATCGTACGAATAGCAAAGGGTTCAACCGGCATCATTCTCCTCACCTCGCGCCCGGCGGAGCCCATTACAGACGACGCCCCTAAATCGACTTGTCATTCCGTTTAAGCAGGCTCTTCGCTTCGCGCTTTGAGCTGAATGGACCGGCGACAATCTTCATTAAATTGCGCGCCTCTTCCACAACGAAGTAACTGCTGCTGAAGCCCCGGGTGACCCTGAATTTGCAAGAACCGGATTCCGCCTTCATGTCATCCGACGCTCGTTGTACGGCCTCGGCAATCATTGTCAGGAAAGTACGCAAGATGACAGACAGATCAGGTCCGCTGACGTCGAAAAAAGGGATCGTTGCTCGGGGGCGTCATGAGCCGCGTATACACGAAACCCAGACGGCCTTTCGCCGGACATCGAATCGCACTGGCGGCCGTCTAAACCAGTAAAACAACCAAACCAGTCGAAGTGTATTTTCCAGAACTAAAAATGTGAGAACGACTATGAATGCTATTGAATTCATCAAGCAAGACCACCGCCGGATCGAAGAGTTTTTTGAGAATTTCCTCGATGCCGAATCGGAGATGACCCAGGACGACCTCTTTCGGGAAATCGAGACGGGGCTGAGCGCCCACTCTGAAATGGAGGAACAGGCTTTGTATCCCGCGTTGCAGGATATCGTGCCCGGAAAGGTTGATGAAGCCCTCGAGGAACATGCTGAAGTGAAAGAACTGCTGGCCGACCTGCATGATGCCGATCTGACCGAGGAAGGCTTCGAATCCGGTTTTCGCAAACTCGTGGAGGATGTTCGTCACCACGTTAAAGAAGAAGAAGCGCCGGGCGGCATCCTGGAGGTCGCAGCCGAGTCCCTTTCCGCCAGGCAGCTAACGGAGATAATGAACGACATGCTCCGTGTGCAGCGCAGCATCAAACAGGACCTTGCGGCATGAGCCCGCTCGCTGTCCAGGGGATCGCCCGCTGAATTCGCCGCTTCTTTGCCTGGTGAAGTTCGTGATGGACATGAAGTTCGCAGGTTGTAGGTGTTAATCCGGCGTTTTGGATGCCGAAATGCCCTCAACACAATGGGGGGAAATATGAAAACGCCAATGGAATATCTGCGCTCTAAACAGGAAAAGGGCGCAGTCGGTTACATCATTTTATGGCTGATGGGCGTGCCTGCTTCCGTTCTCTGCGTCATCTTTCTGCTACGCGGTTGCACATAAACTGATTCCTTCTACGCCTGACTGTTGATGTCTTCGTCCAGGCGGTGCGGCGGGTTGTCGGAGACACTGCCGCATTATTTTCTTGCCGCATAAATTCGAAGATTGACAATGTTGGGAATCGTGTTGGAAAAGCGGCTGGCACAGCGGGGATTGGCGGTTTATTTCACTGCACTGGTCCTGGGTTCTGCATTCTTCGAATGGAAGATCACGGAGACCGGCGAAGCGATCGAAAGGCTTCCATGGCTGATGCTGGCTTTAATGTATACACCGGGAGCCGCTTCGATCGTTGCGCGACTGGCGTGCCGCGAGGGCTTCGGCGATATCTCTTTCCGGCCGGGAGGCAGCGAAGGCCGCCGCACGGCGTTTCTCGCCTGGTGTTATCCCGTCATCGTCGGTTTTGCGGCGTACGGCACCGCCTGGATGACCGGCCTCGCAAGATTTCAGCCGCCTCTGGGTCCGCAGTCTCACCTTTATGTGGCCTCTCCGGCAGGGAACCTTTTAACATCGTTTGCGCTGACGTCCACGCTCGGTACCATCGTGAGCGCCGTATCGGCATTCGGAGAAGAACTCGGATGGCGCGGCTATATGTTGACGAGACTGATCGTCGCGGGCGTCCCCAAACCGGTCCTGGTCAGCGGACTGATTTGGGGTGTATGGCACGTGCCGCTCATATTAACCGGGCAATATGCGGCAGGTTCGCAGCCGCGGTTGTCGGCGGCGCTGTTCTTGATCGGTGTGCTTGCGGATGCTTATCTCGCAGCCTACGTGCGTCTTCGATCCGGTAGCATCTGGCCGGCGGTAATGTATCATGCGGCATGGAATGCGATCATTCAGCTTACATTCGACCGCGCGACTGTCGGCGTGCCTCTGGCCGTTGGTGAATCCGGATGGCTGACCGCTGCGATTGCGATCGGCGCAGTGATATGGATCACGCGCGGTCCCTGGAAACTGCAGCGCCGGCCGGGAGAGCCGCTGCTGAACCCGGAATTGTGAATGCGTCGAATTTAAGGGGGATCTTTTTAATCTGCCGTTTCGTACTTATCATCATGCGTCCGGCGCAAAAACCATGAAGCAGATTGCGATCTTCATTGCCTTCTCCTGCGCCGCCGTGATGAGCAGTTGCGGGCCAATCCACAGCGAACCTCCGGACGTCCAGGTCATGAAGGAGTCCAGGCCCGTGGGGAACGTAAAGGAGTTGGATGTCGCCCTGAAGTATGACGTGGGCAATCTGGAGATCACGAAGATTGCAGATGAGAACCTTTTTTCGTTCGAGCTGCAATACGACCGGAACCGTTACGAACCCACATTCCGGTTTGATGACGGCGAGCACGCATCGATGCGTCTGGAAATGACGGGCCGCTCCGGCGTGGGGATCGGTGGTTCGCAGAGCGACAATGACCTGACGTTGCGGCTTTCCGACAAAATACCTCTCGGCCTGGACGTCACCACCGGTGTCTCTGAATCCCACCTGGAGATGAGTTCGCTGCAGGTTCGCCGTTTGCATCTGCGCGGCGGCGTCGGGAAGACCGACGTTACCTTCGATAAGCCGCCCGCTGAGCCGATGCAGTCTCTGGATGTCGAAAGCGGTGTCGGTGAGCTGGTCATCCGTGGATTGGGGAATACGCGCGTCGGCCACGTCGACCTGAAGGGAGGTGTGGGGCGGACGGAGCTGGACTTTACGGGCGACCTTGGCACGGCCACCAGTGATGCGACCGTCAAAGTCGGTGTCGGCGCGATCCGGCTCATCATTCCGCGGGATGCCGATGTAGAGATCGACGGTGAGGGAAGCTTCCTTTCCAATATCAGCGCTCCATCATTCGACCATCATGATCGGACCTATACCCATCAGGGCGGCGGCGGCTCGCACATTCGAATCCGCGTGCAGAGCGGCATCGGGGGCGTCGAAGTCGAGCTGATTTAATCTGTTAACGAGTCATAAAGGCAGGAAAATCAGTAGGGAACCGCCATTTCCCTTGTGTGATTGCCATGCCTTTTCTGGCCGCTTCTCTACCATCAAAGCGAAGCATAGACGCGGCTTTTCGAGTGGCACCAGCATTGCTGAAAAGGATCACGTAATCCACAGGAGGACTACCACAAATGAAGCGCGTCCTTTTCAGTATGGTCTTTATAATCGTGGCGAGTGCAGTCGCTTCTGCGCAGTCATTCACATACTATTTTCCGCAAGTTGCCGTCGGCCAAGGCTGGCGGACAACGATCTTTTTGAGCAACGTGACCGCGAGTCCGGCAACCGCCACTCTGAGCTTCACCGCGGATAACGGCGGCCCCTTCTTCAATAACTGGCTTGATGAGAACGGAAATAATGTAACCTCCGGCGCGGCGATGTTTTCCGTCACATTAAACAGCGGTGAAAGCCGGAAGTTTGTGTCTGTGGATGATCATCCTCTGGAGACCGGCTACGCGACGGTAACGGCAAATGCCAGCGTGGTCGGCAATGCGATGTTTTCACTGCTCGACGCCGGCGGCAACATCGTGGCGGAAGCGGGCGTCCCGATGGCCATTCCACTTGGAATACAGGCTGTATTCATCGATACCACAAACGGCTTCAGAACGGGCGTGGCCATTGCAAATCCGAACACCGGGGATCTTGAAGTCCATTTCGAAGTCTTGAGCGATACCGGCCAGGTGCTGAATTCAACGATCCAGACCGTTCCCGCTTTGACCCATATCTCGGAATTCACCGATCAACTGTTTCCGGGACAGGCGCCCATGGTCGGCCGGCTCCAGTTCTGGTGTATGAATCCGATGGTTTCGGTAGCCCTGCGATTCAGCCCAACGGCTCAATTCACAACCATGCCTCCGATTGCGGTGTCCAACTAAGAAGTAGTCCAGCCGCAGATGACGCGGATTACGCAGATGGGGCGTCCCATCTGCGTAATCCGCGTCATGTTAAGATGGCGCGATGACGACGCGGGCAGAATTGAAGTCTTATCTGGATGATCTCAAACTGCGGTTTCTGGCCGATCCAAATGCAGCCGGGATAGAGAAAACGATCAGCGCCCGGATCGACGACATCATCCAGGAGTGCTGGGGCACCCGCGTACCGCCCAAGTCATTCGCTCTGATGGCGATAGGGGGATACGGGCGGGGAACGATCCATCCCGAATCCGACATCGACCTGCTGTTCTTTTTCAAGGAATCGATCGACGAGGAGGCGATCAAGAGCGTGCTGCACCCACTTTGGGGTTTGCAGTTCAAGGTCGGCCATCAAATCCGTCACACCGATGATTTTAAAGAGTTCGATGACACGCACATGGAATCCTACACGGCCTTCCTCGACTGCCGATTCCTGGTTGGGGATCCCGCCGTTGCGCACGAGTTCGAAAACGAAATTCTCCAGGACATGATCCGAAAGAATCGCACCCGGTTCCTGAAGTCGCTTGCCGGCATGAAGGCGGCCCGCTATACACAGTTTGGCGATACGATTTTCCAGCTCGAACCGGACCTTAAGGAGGCGCCGGGCGGGTTGCGGGACATTCATTGGTCCGGTTGGGTTCGAAAGTCGCTCGGGGCGTCCCCCGATCATATGACTCCGCCCGATGCCCTCGGTTTTCATCATCAGGTCCGCAATTTTCTGCACTTCAATTCGAACCGCAACTTCAATGTGCTTTCCTTCGAGTTTCAGGAGCAAATCGCCGACAAGTTGGCATACAAAGCTTCCCAGCACGGAGATGCGGCCGAAAATCTGATGCGCGATTACTTTCTGCGGGCAGCTGAAATCGCCCGTGAAGCGCGATTCTGGGAAGAAGCCATCGTGGGGCGTCCCAACACGATCAGTGTGAATTCGGATTTCTCGGATCCGTTCGAAATGATCGATGCTTTTGCAGAGGCTCATCGGAAAAACGCATTACTGGATTCCGCGACGCTTGAAACGATACGGCAACGCCTTGCAACGGCCAACGGAGCGATCAGCAATCACCCGCGCGCGGGCCGGATTGTCCTCGAAATGATGAAAGACCGGAAAGGCATCTATGAAGTGCTGTTGGCGATGCATGAAGTCGGTCTTCTAGGGCGGATTTTTCCGGACTTCGAAGAGATCCGCTGCCGCGTGATCCGTGATTTCTTTCACAAGTATACGGTCGACGAGCATTCGCTGATTGCGATCAGGAACATTGAGCAGCTTCCTTCGTCGCATCACTTCTCGGTTCTGTTGAATGAGCTGGAAAATCCGGAACTGCTGCTGTTGTCGCTGCTGTTTCATGACATCGGGAAAGCGCACAGGCATGATGAAGGGAATCACGTTCATCCCAGCACGGAGGGTGTGAAGGTTATTCTGGGAAAGCTCGAGATCCCCGCAGACCAGGCCGAAAAAGTCATCTTCGCCGTAAAAGCGCATCTCGAGATGTCGAAAATCATTTTGCGCCGTGACTTCAGCGATCCCCAGGTTATCCGTCAATTCGCGGACATGGTCGGCAATGCCGAAAATTTGCGGATGCTCTGCCTCTTGACGTACGCGGATATGAAGGCCGTCAACAATGAGGTTGTCACTCCCTGGAAAGAGGATCTTCTGTGGCAGCTATACGTGGAGACCTACAACCAAATCACGCTTGGGCTTGCCGATGACCAGTATTCTCAGCAACAGGAGTTGGAGAGTGACATCGATGCCATCACCAAACTGCTTCCGCCGGGCACGCCATCGCAGCATATTCGCGATTTCCTTGACGGCTTCCCGCGCCAGTATCTGAGGACGACTCAGAAAAGACAGATAGCCGATCATTTTTTGCTCTCGCGGAAGCTCGCAGACCGCCCCATGGTGATGCACATGGCGAAGAACGGTGCGGTGTATGACCTTCTCGTCATGACAGCCGACCGTCCCGGCCTGTTTTCGAAAATTACAGGCGTGCTCTCGTATTTCGGGATGAACATTGTGCGGGCGCAGGCATTCTCAAATCGTCACGGCACGATTTTCGATTTGATTTCGTTCGAGGACCCCGACCGCTACTTCGAGAAGAACCCTTCCGAAGTGGACCAGTTTGCGAAAGTCCTGAACGACGTCATACGCGGGACAGTACAGTTGAGCACCTTGCTTGATCGAAAGTTCAAGAGCGTCGTCTTCAGGCAAAAGAAGGGTCTGACGGTGCCAATGGAGATCCATTTCGATGACGAGTTTTCCAAACGCTGTACGATCATGGAAATTGTCGTCCAGGACGCTTTTGGACTTCTATACCGCGTGGCCTCCGTCATCGCGTCCCACGGCTGCAATATCGAAGTCGCATTGATTACAACTGAAGGCCACCGCGCGCTGGATGTCTTTTACATTACCCGGCAGGGTAAAAAGGTGGAGCCTGACCTGGAGGAGCAGCTGAAGGGTGGGATTACCACCGCTCTTCAGCATGCAGATTAGACGTCCCGTTCTCCGGTACGGATGTTGTAGCCCTGTTCAATGGGCAGAACGAAGACCCGGCCGTCGCCGATTTCTCCGGTCCGGGCAGTCTCGATGACGGTCTTGATCACATCGTCGACCATTTCATCCTGGATGACGAGTTCGATCATGATCTTCGGCAGAAGTGTTACGCTGTACTCGGTGCCGCGGTATACCGCCTTATGACCCTTCTGGCGTCCATGTCCGCGCACCTCGGTTACGGTCATACCCGCCACGCTGAGTTTCGTCAGGGCGTCTTTCACTTCCTCTAATTTGTTGGGGCGAATAATCGCCTTTATAAGTCTCATACTTCCTTTGTCGCAAAAATCCCTATAGCTGTCTAGACAATAGTAAATCAATCGACTCGAAGATGCGGTTCACTTTTCCGGTGTGATCCTGATAATCCTGGAGGAACGGTTCGGAGCCGGGATATCCCAGCAAGCGCGCGCATGTCGTCAGCTCCTCATGCGTGCGAGGCAGGGAATGAGTTTGCGCATCGTTGACCATTTGCAGCTTGTTCTCCACATCCCGCAGGAACAGGTACGCTTTCGTGAGTGTCTCACACTGTTCGGCCGGGATGATCTGCCGGTTGCACAATGCCGCCAGGGCACGGAGTGTGTTGCGATTCCGGATCTCCGGAAACTGCCTGCCGAAGCGGACCTGGAGTGATTGTGTGATCAACTCAATTTCGCGTATCCCGCCGGTTCCGAGCTTGACGTTGCGGTCCTTCTGATCGCGCTTCAGCATTTCCTGATCGATCTGCCGCTTCATCTGCCGGACGTCCTCCAGTTCCTTCCCGCCGAACGGAAGGCCGTAGATGAACTCATCGGCAACTGCCAGAAATGCGCTGCCCAGCTTGCGGCTGCCGCCGACCGGCCAGGCCTTTGAGAGAGCCAGGCGCTCCCAGGTTCGCAGCCGCGTCTGAAGATACCGTTGATATTCTTCGAGGGAGTTGACGACCTTGCTGCCATGCCCTTCAGGCCGCAGCCGCAAGTCCACCCGATAAACGTAACCTTCCGCCGTCAAATCGTTCAAGCCTGCGGTGATTTTCTGGCAGAGCCTGCGAAAATACTCGAAGGCCTCAACCGGGACTGCTTCCTCCTGCGCGGCGGAATACAAAAATGTCAGATCGACATCCGAGCTGAAGTTCAGTTCACCGCCGCCCAGTTTGCCCATGGCGAGAATCGTGAATTCCCGGAACGCGGAGTTGGGAATGCCGAACTCGTGCCGCAGGGCGGCCGCGCAGATCCAATGGGCCGCGGAGATCAGTGCTTCGGCGAGGATCGAAAGCGCGGACAGGGTCTGTTCGACCGGGCACAAGCGCAAAAGATCCCTCACCCCGATGTGGAGCATTTCTCTGCGCTTGAAGAACCGCAGATAGTCGAGCTGTTTCTGTTCGCTTTCCAGCATCCTCAGCGTCTGGATCAATTCGCGCTCGATGGCGCGCTTCCGGCGGGCGGTACCCAGGGTTTGCGGGTCGGTCAACCAGTAGAAATGATGGGGATCACGAATCAGGATCTCGGCCATGTATGGACTGCCGCCCAGGGTCTTTGCCAGCAGTTCGATGATTCCGGGTGTCTCCTTCAAATACGAAAACAGCCGGGCCTTGTTCAGAGCTGCCTCCGTAAAGCGTTCCAGATAATTCAGCGATTGGTCGGGATTGGCGGAACCGGCCGCGGCTTGGAGGATCTCTTCGACGATATCGGCCAGCATTTGCCGTTCGCTCGGATCCGCCGTCATCCGCTGAAGATTCGCATCGGCTTTCAGGGGGTCTTCGAACCCGAAGGGGCCGAGCAGCGCGGCAACCTGGTCCCGGTCGAGGCGGGGCGCCAGGAGTAAGTCCTTGACGTTTAGCGGCTCCATGCTGACTGATACGATAAGGTGAAAAAGGGGGGCGCACACCTGAATTCCGTAATGCAGGAATTCAGGTGTGCGTCCCCTTCAAGCGTGATGAGACCGCTTTTGCAGGGCAGTGGATTTGAAACTCGCGTCCCCGAGGACCTCATGCACCTTGTTCATCAGTTCCCGCGTCGTGAAGGGTTTCATCACCAGTGCGACGGATCCTTCCAGGATGCCCTGTTGGCTTATCATTTCCGCTGTGTATCCGGACATGTAGAGCACTTTCATGTCAGGCCTGAGCTTGGTCAGGCGTTCGGCCAATGCTGGTCCGCTGCCTTCAGGCATGACCACATCCGTCAACAGGAGATCGATGGGTCCTTGAAATTCGTTGCTGATCGTTACAGCTTCTCCTGGACCGCCCGCCGAGAGGACCCGATACCCTTTCAACTCCAGAATCTCGTTCGTTAACTCTCGCACGGTCTCATTGTCTTCGACAACGAAGACTGTTTCGCCCCTGTTTTCCATAGCCGGTCTTCTGGCATGGGAGGATTTCGGGGCCTTATCCGTTCGAGGCAGATAAATACTGAAAGTCGTTCCAATGTGCGGTTGGCTCTGCACGATGATGGATCCGCCACTCTGTTTTACGATGCCGTAGACCGTCGGTAAACCAAGCCCGGTACCCTTGCCGGGCTGCTTTGTGGTGTAGAAGGGCTCGAAAAGATGGTCCAACACTTCGGCATCCATACCGGTTCCGGTATCGGTTACAGTCAAAACCATATAGTTGCCGGGCTTCGCGTCAAGCTGATGAACCTTGGTGAGATCGGGCAACACAACCGCAGAGGTCTGAATGGTCAGCATCCCGCCCGCCGGCATAGCGTCCCGCGCATTGACAACAAGATTGAGCAGGACTTGCTCGATCTGCGTCGGATTGACCTTTATGTATTCATGCCGTGAGGTTAATACCGAGGTCAACTGGATGTTTTCCGGGATCAAGCGCTCCAGCATGGGGTGAAGTTTCCGGATGATGGCGTTTAGATCGACGACTTCGTGCTGGATGGTCTGCTTCCGGCTGAAGGCAAGGAGTTGCCGGGTGAGTGACGCAGCCTGCTCGCTGGCGGCGTGAATTTCTCCTGCATGCCGGAGAGGCAGCGTCTGGTCGGCAAGAAGGTCTATCAGCAATTCGGACCGGCCGAGAATCACGGTGAGCAGATTGTTGAAATCGTGCGCGATGCCGCCGGCGAGCCTGCCAATGGCTTCCATCTTTTGCGCCTGCCGAAGTTCCTCTTCCAGAGCCTTGCGTTCCTCCCGGTTCGACTGTTCCCGTAACGCGCGGTCGATGCTCAAGGGCAAACGGTTCAATCGAGACTTCAGAACATAATCGCTGGCGCCCTGTTTGATATAGTCGACTGCGGATTCGTCTCCGAGGCTTCCTGTCACTACAATAAAAGGAGCGTCTTTACCAAGCTCCTGAAGAAGTTTCAGCGCCTCCATTCCCGTCCAGTTTGGAAGATTGTTATCCGCGAGAACGACGTCGTAAGACCCCGCGCTCCAGTGTTGCCGAAACGCGTCCGGGGCGTGAACCACGTCATATTCAAAAATGTAGCCTTCCGCTTTCAACGAATAGACCAGGAGCTCGACATCGATCGGGTTGTCTTCAACGATGAGCAGTCGTAATGTTTTGTGAGAGACTTCTTTTTGGTCCCGCATATCGCCTCTTGCAAATGCGTGTGAATCGGCGCGTTTGCTTGCAATCGCTGTGCCAGACTCCAATTCACTGAGCCAAAACGAGCTGTACCGGCGCCCGGGAAGCCAGATCGTCACTTTTCGTTACCGAACAGCCAATGCGATTCCCAGATCACCGGCCGTCAACCGCCGTTCGCCGATAAGCTATGGCCTATCCGGCCAAAATCCGGAGAATAAACGATGAAACATCGTGATGCGGAACAGAATCGATCGAAATTCGTATAGCAGACAAGGGTTAAGGGAGGCAGAAGAAGTATGGCTGGTATCTTGGAGAAAGTCCGTATTGGTCTTTTGGCTCAAGCGCATAGCGTGCTTGATAGGTTGATCGATCTCAATTCGCCGCAAGCCGTCCGGGAGTACATTCGCGAATTGGAAAGCTCGATTGAAGGCATTGAAAACGACGCGGCGGAAGCGGCCGGCCATGTCACGACTACCGACCGTGAAGTTCATCGGCTGATGGGCCAGATCGAATCCTACGACCACGCGATCGACACGATTTTGACCAGCAGCGATGCGGCGGCCAACGACAAGGCGCGCGAGCTGCAGGTCAAATTGAACGGCTATAAACAGCAGTTGGACGCCAAGCAAACCGAGCTGGCGGCCGCGAAAGAGACGGCGGATGCGATCACGCATTCATTGTCCGCCCTGCGCAGCAAGCACACCAGTATGGTCCAGCAGCTGACCACGCTGGACAGCATGGACAAAGCGGCGAAGGACAAGGAACGCGCTGCCAGAGCGCTGCAACAGGCGGCGAAGATTACGAGCCTTGGCAGCGACATCTCGGTTGACGACCTGGCATCACGCATCCAGGCCAGACACGATGTGGCGGATGAGAAACTGAAACGCGCGCTTGCGTCCGTCGACGACACGCTCGAAAAAGACGTGGCCCTGACGCAGGCCGATGCCGACCTTGCCGCCCGCAGAGCCCGGTTGACCGGTCAGAAGGCGTCCTTACAACTTCCAAGTTCCACGTAGGGGAAAGCGAATGGCGGATTCTGCTGAGCTGGGATTTGTTCTCTTGTCGCTTCTGGCTTTTCTGGTTGTCGCCCGCTCGGTTTTCGGATGGGTGGCTCGCGCGGAGGGCTACAGCTTGACAGTCGAAACGACGGTTAAAGACAACCCGGCGGTTGGAATCCGGTTTGGATTGTTCCTGCTCGCGTCCGTCATTCCTTTTCTGAATCTGCTGCAACCTTCCGGAGCCGGCTTCCGCGAGAACTTCAACGTGGTCGCCTTCTACGGGCTGTTTTCGATCGTGCTCCTCATTATTACTCGCGAAGTGAACGACAAGTTGATCCTTTTCAGCGTCAACAATGACGCTGAGGTCATCGGGAAAAAGAATGTCGCGATCGCGCTGGTTGAAGGCTCCTCGTATCTGGGAACGGCCTTCATCGTTTCCGGCGCTTTCTCGAACGTGGAAGCCGGCATCGGCGCTGCGTTCCTTTGGTTTGGCGTAGGACTGGCTGTCCTGGCGATTCTGGACAACCTCTACGCGCTCGCCGTTCCCGGTATGCAGGAGGCGCTGGCGTCCCAGGATCTGGCGTGCGCCTTGTCTCTGGGCGGCTTCCTCGTTTCCGGCGGCATGGCGCTGGGAGCGTCGATCAGTGGAGAAAGTTATGGCTGGGCCCAGGACGCGATGGATGTCGCATACTTTCTCGCTGTATGGTTTCTGGTGATCATCGTTGTCCACTTCGTCATGAACCGGCTGTTTCTGCCGGGCACCAGAGTTCGCAAGGAATTGCTCGTCGACCGGAATGTCGCGGCCGGTGTTATCGAAGCCGTGTTGTTCATAACGGTCACGCTCTTCTACATCCGAGTCCGAGGATAAACATGATGCGCCGATACCTACAAGCACCGATCCTGTTGCTCCTGGCCTGCAGCCTCCTCGCTCCTGCATATATGTATGGAAAGGGTGGCGGTGGTTTCCACGGCGGCGGCCGTAGCTTCGGCGGGGGTAGCCGTCCAAGCGGGTTCAGCAGTGCAAGATCATTTTCAACTCCGAGAGCTCCGGTGTCGTCTCCGAGCCGCAGCACATTCAAGCCGTCCGGAGGATTCTCGACTCACTACGACAGCGCGGCGTCGGCTGCGGAGCGCGCGCAGTCGTCGCGCAGCCTTTATGAGCGCGCCAACGGCGTCTTCAACGGAGGCCGAACGGGCAACGCCGAACGCGTCGGACAGGTCACGCCGGAAACTCTGGAAACAAGACCGGCCCGTGAAGCTACGATCTTCCGTTCCTACAGGACGCAGCCGGTGGCGGTATATCACGATTCGTTCAATCCCTGGTTCTGGTTGTGGCTGCTCGATCGCGGCCAACGCGATCGGGATCTGTGGATCTACAACCATCGCGACGACATGGATCAACAGCGTTACCAGGATCTCGTTCAAAAGGACGCCGGCCTCGAAAACCGCCTGCACGATCTCGAACAGCAGGGCGTGGCGCGCGATCCGTCCTACACGCCCCCGGGCGTCGATCAGGATCTCATGTACGATGACAATGCCGTGCAGCAGGCGGCCCAGAACCAGTCCCACCCGGCATGGGATTTGCTTTTCGCCTCGGTGGCGATCGGCGCCGGCGCATATCTCATTTTCTTTGTTCCGATGTTTCGTCCGAAGAGGCGGGCCTGGTAATGGAAGCACCGAAGCTCACCGCCTGGCAGGCATTCAAAGAGCTGCTGTCGGGACCTGAAGAAAAACCGATCGCGCTGCGCGTCTACAATCCGTTTGCCCTGAAGCCGGCGGATTTCGTGACCATCGACGATATTCTCAACGGGATTCAATCGGCCCAGTATCAAGTCACTGAAGTGGATGCGTATCGCCGGCTGATTGGCGACCGGACATATGAATCGGTGGACTACGCTCTGGAGAATTCAAATGACGAATGGCTCACCATTCGCGTCAGCGACGAGCCCGGCCTGCCCGGTACAACCGAGCGAACGATTCTTTTGCTATTCCCCGATTACGAGGGCGAATATGACGAAGAACTGCATAAGAAAACCCTTCCGAGCGGCGTTCTGGAGATCAAAGACGACCAAGGACAGGTCATTGCAACCTATGAGCGTCTTCATGGACTCAAAGAACCCTATCGCGCGGACGTATTGGTCCTCACGGCCAGCGAAAACCCCCATCACGAATCTTATGAGTATTGGGACTTCGGCCGGAAGACCGGGGACGGCAGGGAAGAGTTCTACTTCGTTGAAATGAGTACAGAAACGGGTATGTTCCATACCTGGCGAGCCGTCCACACCAGCGAAAACGAACTTTCCTTTCTTCGCCACTCCAACGGGTAGTGTCATCATGATAGATCTGTCCGAAGTTGGCGCCTTTCCTGCTCTTACCGCAGCCGGATTTGAGATTACCTTCGGTATCTATCTGCCTGGTGTTCGTGCCACCGACGGATTCGATCTCGTTGTCCGCATCATTCATACCCATGATCGCTTCGATCCCGCGATTCTTCCACAGGATTTCAATATGACCTGGACGGCGGGTAGTGCGTTAGATCTATGGGCGGCGACAGTCAGTGTACAACCGATTGCCGGAACTAATTTTGGTGCGGAGGGTGTTTACCTGTATCGCTATCAGCTTTGGTGGACTCCGGCCGGAAAACCGCGCCAGCTGATCACGCTATGGTTTACGGATCCGTTCGCCCGCCAGACCGACGTCGGGCTCTTATCGGCGGTGACGCTTTCAAGAACGGCTTCGCCGTTCGTCTGGAACGACGGTGCGTATCGTACGCCAGACCTTGACGATCTCATCGTATATGAGCTCGAAACAGAGCAGTTTAACGATACGTTTGACGGCGTCATTGACCGCCTGCCGTATCTGCAAAGCCTGGGCGTCAATTGCCTTGAGCTCATGCCGGTCACCAGCCCGAAATTGGACTTCGACTGGGGATACGGTCCCCTGCATTATTTTGCTCCGAGCGCCCATATCGGCGGACCGGATGGTCTGAAGCGGCTCGTCAATGCCTGTCACAATCGGCAAATGGCCGTAATCCTGGACGTGGTGTATCAGCATGTCGATCCGGCCTTTCCTTACAGTCAGGTTTATGCGGATATCGATTCGACTGTTGGAGCTCCTCGCGTACCGAGCCCGATGATCTCCGGTTCGGGCCCGTTCGGTCCGCAGTGCGATTTCTCACACGCCTTCACGCAGGAATATTTTGCCGCAGCAAATGTCTATTGGTTGAACGAATATAACGTCGATGGCTTCCGATACGATGAAGTCACCGATCTCTATACCAGTCCGACCGACACGGCTTACGCGATGCTGGCGTACAAGACGTACAACGAATCCCTGGGTATTCCCAGGTTCTTACCCGCCGCCCAGAGCTACAGCCGGATCATCCAATGTGCGGAAGCGCTGTCCAAAGCTCCCGATGTCCTGGGCAACACGTATACGAACTGCGCATGGCAGGATGATCTTCTTAATACTGCAGAATGGATCGCAGCCGGAAATACCCCGTCAGATGGACTTGCCCATACGTTAGATCCGCTGTTCAGCAACCGCTACCCGTCAACCAAGGCCGTCGTCAACCCGGCTGGCAATCCCGTGGATATGCCGGTGGCGCCTTTCCAATACCTGAATTCGCACGATCACAGCCATCTGATTGTTTTCTCCGGCACGACGGGAAGCGGTGTTCTTCCGCCGGGCGATCGCAGCCGCTTTTGGCGGCTGCAGCCGCTGATCATTGCTTTGTATACTTCGCAAGGCATACCGATGCTGTGGGAAGGTGAGGAATTCGCCGACAATTACAATCTGCCATCCGATGGCTCGGCTCGCATCGGTCTGCGTCGTGATACGCATTGGGACTATTTCTATGACGCCTATGGCCTTGCCCTAATCCGGCTTTACCGCCGGCTCGGTTCACTACGCCGGTCATTGTCCGCGTTGCGCAGCCGTGAGTCTTTCTATTACTGGCAGCAATCGCTGGTGAACAACCAGATGATTGCTTACCACCGGCACGCTGCGGCAACCCCTGGCGCTCCAGAACAGTACGCAATGGTCATCTTGAACTTCGGTCAGACCAGCGGCACGATAACACTGCCGTTTCCGAAGGCGGGGACCTGGACCGAAGAATTGGATGCAGATGTTCGACAGTCGCCCGAAACTGTCCAGGTGGGCTCCGCCGGCGACTTGCAGCGTGTTACCGTGCCTTCCAATTACGGTTGTGTGTTTGTGTTGTAGAGTGCCGCCATCGGGTCCCCCGCAAAAGTCTCGCGATGACATCTGATACGATAAGGTGTGATCGGCGAAGAGTGGAAAAAAACTATCGAGTCGCGTTGCGGCGGCGTCGGCAAGGACGCGATCGAAGAGTTTTTCCGCCGGATGGACGATGACTATTTCGCGCGCTTTTCCGCCGATGCCATCTCCGGCCACATCCGGATGTCGGCGCAGCTCACCGCCAGAGAGCCGGTTCAGGTTGAAATCGCTCATCGACAGGAGACGCCCGGCGAATTCGATATCGTGGTCGCCGGGTTCGACTATTTGTCGGAGTTTTCAATCTTGTGCGGCCTGTTGTCGGCATTTGGCCTGGATATCGAGGCCGGAGACATCTACTCGTTCAGAAAAGACGCCACTGGAAGACAGCGCAAGATCGTCGACGTCTTTCATGTTCGTGCCGGTCCGAACCTGCCGTTCAACGAAGCGCGCCGCCAGCAGTTTATCGACGGTCTTAAAGGATTCGCGCGTCTCCTCGCGACAGGAGATCTTCAAGAACCGAGAGAACGGCTCAATCGATTTCTGGTCGAGAGCATTGAAAGAATGGACGAGCCGTTGAGCGGATTGCTTTCGCCCATCGACATCGAGTTCGACAACCGCACATCCGATGATTGGACGGTGATGAAAACGCGGTCGAAGGATGCCTTCGCCCTGCTTTATGCTGTCTCAAATGCGCTAGCGATGCGGGGCATTTACATCCATAAGGCAAATATCCGGGGGAGCGAGAGCGGGGTTTACGATCACTTCTTCATTGCCGACCGATGGGGTAAAAAGATCGAAAATAGTCACGACCAGGAACGGCTGAAGATCGGGATTGCCATGATCAAGGAATTCACCGGCTTCCTGCCTGCGGCGCCGGATCCGCCGAAAGCGCTGCGTCACTTTGACCAGTTTATCGACAAACTCGCGGAGGCCCATTTCCCCGATCATGTCGTTTCGTTTCTGGCGAAGAAGGATGGAATGAATGTGCTGGCGCACCTGCTCGGCTCGAGCGATTACCTGTGGGACGACTTCCTTGGAATCCGGTTCAGCGATCTTGTTCCCATACTCGAAGATCTCGAACACACGCCGCTCGATCCGGACTTGGCCGCCCTGCGCCGGAGCCTTGAACAAGCTTCGACTCTGGAAGAAAAACGATCCTGCCTGAACCGCTTCAAGGACTCCGAGCTCTTTCGAATCGACGCGAAACATCTGCTCGATTCCGCTGTCACTCTCATTCCGTTTTCTCAAGCCGTGACGGACCTGGCCGAAGGAGTGCTTAGGGAGGCCGCCCGCATTTGTTATGGGGAACCGGGAGACCCTCATGGTCCGTTTGCTATTTGCGGCCTGGGCAAATTCGGCGGGCGCGAGATGGGTTACGCATCGGATCTGGAGCTTATCCTGGTACACGAATCCGAGGCGGCGACTCCATTCTTCGAACGGTTCGCGAGACGATTGACGGAGTTCATCGAAACCCGGAAAACGGGCATTTTTCACATCGATTTGCGGCTGCGTCCCTACGGGGATGCCGGCCTGTGGTCGATTCCGTTCAATGAGTTTGCGAACTATTACAGTGCCGGCGGTGACGCGGCCCCGTTTGAAAGGCAGGCTTTGATCAAGCTGCGGTGTATAGCCGGTGATGCCGGATTCAGCCGCCGTGTCGAAGCTCATCGCGACAACTTCAGCTATAGCGGCGCTCCCTGGGATTCCGAAAACGCCCTTCATCTCCGGCGCCGGCAGATGCGGGAGCTCGTCAAGCCTGGAGAAGTCAACGTCAAATACAGCGCGGGCGGGATTGTCGATATCGAATATGCCGTTCAATATCTTCAGCTGCAGTACGGCAGGGAATATCCGTCGTTACGTGTAACCAATACGCTCGACGCCTTGCATCGGCTGAGAGAAGCGGGAATTTTGCGCGAAGACGAGTACCTGCCGCTCCATTCCGCATATCTGTTTTTAAGGAACGTTATCGATGCTCTGCGGATCGTCCGCGGCAATGCGAGCGATCTGGTGCTGCCCGCGGAAGACTCTGAGGAATTCAAGGCGCTGTCGCGGCGATTGGGCTATCGCAAGAAGGATCGCAGCAGAAACGCCGCGATGCTCGCCGCCGGCCTCCAGTCGCAGATGAAAACAGTGCACCTTCAATTTCTGGCGCGTTATGACAGATGATTTTCATCCAGGCCAGCGCTGGATCAGCGATAGCGAGCCGGAACTCGGTCTCGGTGTGATCGTCGAGGTGGCCCATCGCAGGGTCACCGTCGCATTCATGGACGCCGGAGTCCAGCGTCAATACGCGCGCGCAAACGCGCCGCTCCGGCGGGTCCGTTTCAAGCCGGGCGACACCATCCGCGACCGCAACGATAAAGCGCTTGTGGTGGAATCCGTCCTCGAACACGGCGGCTTGATTGTTTATCGCCACGGAGCGCGCGAGGTGACGGAGCAGGACTTGAATGACTCCATCAGTTTCGACAAGCCGGAAGAGCGCGCGGCTCTCGGGCAGTTCGATCCGCCCGGGGTTTTCCAGCTGCGCGCCTCGGCCCTGCAGCACCAGCATGACATCCGCAAGTCGAAGGTTCGCGGCTTCGCCGGCGGCAGAATCGACCTGATACCGCATCAGCTCTACATCGCCTCGGAAGTCGCGTCCCGCCTCGCGCCGCGCGTCTTGCTGGCCGATGAAGTCGGGCTGGGAAAAACGATTGAAGCCTGCCTGATTCTTCATCGTCTGATTCTTACGGCTCGCGTACAGCGGGTACTGGTTCTGGTTCCGGAATCGCTCGTCCACCAGTGGTTCATCGAGCTGTTGCGGCGCTTCAATTTGTGGTTCCATATTTTTGATGAGGCCAGATGCAAAGACATCGAGAAGGCGGATCCGGGAGCCAATCCGTTTCTCGATGACCAGCTGATCCTTTGCAGCATCAACCTGCTCACCGGCGACGAGAGCCGCGGCGCCCAGGCCATCGACGCGGGTTGGGATGTCCTTGTTGTCGATGAGGCGCATCACCTGTCGTGGTCGCCCGATCACGCCGCTGCGGACTATCTATTCATCGAGACATTGAGCCGGAAGACGCCCGGTCTTCTGTTATTGACCGCAACCCCCGAACAGCTAGGGATTGCCAGTCACTTCGGCCGCATGCGCCTGCTCGATCCGGACCGATTTCATGATCTGGATGCCTTTATAAAGGAGACCGGAACTTACCGCGAAGTTGCGCGTGAGGCGGATCAGTTGAAGGACGCCGCAAGTCTGAACGCGCTTCTCGACCGGCATGGCACCGGCCGTGTCAGTTTCCGGAACACTCGTTCGACGATTACAGGTTTTCCCGCGCGGAGACCGCACCTGATTCCGCTGACGGCCGGCTCTTCGAAACATGAACGGCTGGATTGGCTGGCGGCTCTGGTCCGCGGACTGGATCCAGACAAAATCCTTCTGATCTGCCGGACGCCTGCGATGGTTACCGCGATTGAAACGGCGCTGCGGGAACGCGTAAAGAACCTCAGGGCCGCCGTCTTTCATGAAGGCCTTTCCCTTATACAGCGTGACCGGAACGCCGCCTGGTTCGCGGATAAACACGGCGCGACGATATTGCTGTGTTCGGAGATCGGCAGCGAAGGCCGCAATTTTCAGTTTGCTCATCATCTGGTTCTCTATGACCTGCCGCTCGATCCGGAACTTCTCGAACAGCGCATCGGCCGCCTGGACCGCATCGGACAGAAACATCCGATCGATATCCATGTTCCGTTTGTGACGGGCAGCGGGCAGGAAGTCCTGGCGCGCTGGTATCACGAAGGATTGAATGCCTTCACCGAGAATCTACAGGGCGGCCCCGAATTGCTCGAGACCTTCGGCGCGCGTGTCTACGATCTCACGCACAAATTTCACAAAGGCGGAGCGAAAGCGCGGGCCGCACTCGACGGCCTGATCCAGGAGACGCGGACGGCGTACCGGGAAATTGCGGCCCGGCTGCGCGAAGGCCGCGATCGGCTGCTGGAATTGAACTCTTTCCGTCCGAAAGAAGCGGAGCGCCTGATTGAAGAAATCCACCGTGAGGACGAGGACCGGTCCATCGATCGTTTCATGCTGGCCGTATTCGATCAATACTCCATCGATGTCGAAGAGCTCGCGCCGCGAACCTACAAGCTGGGTTCAGCGGGTGTCTTTGCAGACTCATTCCCCGGACTGCCTGCGGAAGGGCTGACGGTGACGGCCGATCGTCAGCGCGCTCTGGTACGCGAAGACCTGCAGTTCCTGACGTGGGATCATCCTCTTGTAACGGGGGCGCTGGATCTTCTGCTGGGTTCAGAGAAGGGAAACAGTTCTTTCGTTGCGTCGGATGAGCCGAAGTCGCTGGAGGCTGTTTATGTCCTGGAGTGTATTGCGCCTCCTCAGTTGCATATTGATCGATTTCTCCCGCCGACACCGATTCGAGTTGTTGTGCAGGGCGGCGAAATTGAAAAAGCGGAATCGATGGCGTCGGCTCAAGTGCCCCCGATCGTCGAAGCAGCCCGCCGGCAGATGAATAAACAATTATCGTACGAGATCGAACGGCTTGAAGCGTTGAGGAAGGTGAACCCCAGTGTGCGCGCCGAAGAGATTCACTTGTTGCAGGAACAGCGACGAATGCTGGACGAAAACCTGAACGGCGCCCGACTGCGGCTGGACGCGCTGCAACTGAAAGGGAATTAGCCACAAACGTAAGGCTAATTCCCTTTCAGATTACAGGCTGTAATACATATCGAACTCGACCGGATGCGTCGTCATGCGGAAGCGCGTGACTTCTTCCATCTTCAGTTCCATATATGCATCGAGCATGTCGTCGCTGAAGACGCCGCCCTTGGTGAGGAAGGCGCGATCTTTGTCGAGCGCGGTCAATGCTTCGTCGAGCGAAGCGCACGGATGCGGAATGTCCTTCGCTTCTTCGGGAGCAAGATCGTACAGGTTCTTGTCCATCGGATCGCCGGGATTGATCTTGTTCTGAATGCCATCCAGGCCGGCCATCATCATCGCCGTGAAGGCGAGATATGGATTTGCCGTCGGATCCGGGAAGCGGACCTCGATGCGGCGGGCCTTCGGGCTGTTCACCAGCGGTACGCGCACTGCGGCGGAACGATTGCGCGCGGAATATGCAAGGTTGATCGGCGCTTCGAATCCGGGCACCAGCCGTTTGTAGGAGTTGGTGCTGGGGTTGGTGATCGCGTTCAGCGCTTTGGCGTGCTTGATGATTCCACCGATGTAGTGGATCGCAAGTTCCGACAGTCCGGCATAACCTTCACCCGAGAACAGGTTCTGCTCGCCTTTCCAGATCGACTGGTGGACGTGCATACCGGAGCCGTTATCGCCGACGATCGGCTTGGGCATAAAGGTTGCGGTCTTGCCGTAGCGTGCGGCGACGTTGTGAACGACATATTTCAGGCGCTGCATCCAGTCCGCGCGCTGGACGAGCGGGGCGAACTTTGTGCCGATTTCGTTCTGGCCCGCCGTCGCGACTTCGTGGTGATGAACTTCAACGACCACGCCGACCTGTTCCAGCGTTGTGCACATGGCCGACCGGATGTTCTGGAGCGAGTCGACGGGAGGAACAGGGAAGTATCCGCCTTTAATTGCAGGGCGGTGGCCCTTGTTGCCGCCATCAAAGGATTCGCCGGTGGACCATGCCGCTTCTGTCGAGAAGATCTTGCTGCGGGAACCGGACATGTCGACGGACCACTCGACCGCGTCAAAAATGAAAAATTCGGGCTCGGGGCCGAAATAAGCGACATCGCCAAGACCGGTGGATTTCAGATAGGCTTCACCACGCTTCGCGATGGATCGCGGATCACGATCGTAGCCCTTCATGTCGGAGGGTTCGATAGTATCGCAGGTGATGGCCAGGGTGGTCTGATCCAGGAATGGATCCATGAAAGACGATGTCGGGTCGGGCATCAGCAGCATGTCCGATGCTTGAATGCCCTTCCATCCGGCGATCGAGGAACCGTCGAAAAAGTGACCGGATTCGAACTTATCGGGTCCGAACGATTTCACGGGCACGCTCACATGTTGTTCCTTGCCGCGTGTATCGGTAAAGCGGAGGTCGACGAACTTGACCTCCTTGTCTTTGATCAATTGGAATACTTCTTTTGGAGTCATAATCCTTTCCTCGTCGCATTTAAAATTTTGTTTATTGAGTCCGATAAACAAAAAAAGCCTTCGACCTCAAAAGAAGATCGAAGACCTCGTTGTCCTCTCCCGTCACGGCATCGTGTCGAGACCCTGATTTATAACCCAAAACCGCTTGTCAGTTCAACATCTCTTGGTTGAATCCGCGGACAATTTTACCCGATGGAGACGTGGGGAATCGCATGTTACAATTAGGAATTCGGTCTTGCAGCGAGGTTCTGTCCAGCGTGCATCGCCCCGGAATCAGGGCCCGC
Source organism: Terriglobia bacterium (assembly GCA_036496425.1). Classification (NCBI taxonomy): domain Bacteria; kingdom Pseudomonadati; phylum Acidobacteriota; class Terriglobia; species Terriglobia bacterium. Next base: position 21,917 of record DASXLG010000321.1, read on the forward strand.
TGATTCCCCAATCTGTTTATATTTAATTGATGAATTTTGAAGCAATATCACTCTGGCTCCGGCACGCGTTGCTGCCGTACGGAGGCTTTGGGCTCATGGCCCTGGCCATGTGCGACTCGTCGTTCTTCTCTCTGCCGGAAATCAACGACGTTCTATTGATGACGTTTGCCATCAACGAACCGCACAGCATGGTGAAGTTCGCGCTCCTGACCATCTTAGGGTCCACCATCGGCTGCGCGCTCTTGTACTCCGTGGGGCGAAAGGGCGGCGAAAAGTTTCTCAGAAAGAGCTTTGCCGACGAGCGCCTGGCAAAGGCGCAGGGGTGGTATCAACGCCATGGAATACTGGCTATCATTATTCCGTCGCTGTTGCCTCCGCCGATGCCATTCAAATTCTTTGTCTTGTCCGCGGGCACTTTTGGTATTTCGTGGCCCAGATTCATAACCGGCGTCGTGATTGGCCGCAGTATTCGATACTTTTCGGAAGGGATCCTGGCAGTGATGTACGGACCGGCCGCCATTCAGTTCGTCCAAAGAAATTACGGCAAACTTGGATTGGCTGCCGCCGCGTTCACCATTCTCAGCGTCGTTGTGTTCTTTGCACTTGCACGCCGCCGGGTCCCGAGCGTTGAAGCGTGAAGACTATCGGTTCAAAGTTTCGGTTTTTGATCGCCATTGTTTTGCTGGTTCAGGCAGGTTGTCTCTCCCGTAAGGTCGTCATACCGCAGGATCAACGGCTGCTTCCGGCGAAATCAGCCACTAAAGAAGAGCTTTATCAGGGGCTGATCGAGCGGAGCAAACAAATCCAGACATTGAAGGGGACCATGACGCTGGACGTTTCCGGAGGAGGTTCGCAAAGCGGCGTTCTCACCGAGTACCGCCAGACCAGCGGTTACCTGTTCGTGGAACGCCCTAAGAACATTCGCATCAAAGTCCTGGCGCCGCTGGTTTTGTCGACGATTGCCGATATCGTCGGGAATGGACGGGAGTACCGGGCCTCCATTCCTCTTAAGAATCAGTGGATCGAGGGCGACGTCAATGTGCACGTCAACTCGAAGAGCCCGATCGCCAACCTCCGGCCGCAACACTTTCTGGACGGACTCTTTGTCGACATCACGCCTTACGTTAATAAGCCATTCATAAAATACTCATTCAATGAGCAAACGGAGAACCGTCACAGCTACTACGTTTTTACCTTTACGGATTTTTCGGGCGACGGCGCTGAAGCGCACACGCTCGAAAAACTCTGGATCGACCGAAGCGTCGACATGGAAGTCTCACGAAAGCAGATATTCGGCGCTGACGGTAAGATCGAAACCGACGTCGAATACTCCAATTATGAGAAGGAAGGGGAGGTCCGTTTTCCGCAAACGGTCGTCATTATGCGGCCGGTTGAGGATTACACCCTGAAGCTGACGTTCCAGAAGACGACGGTCAACGACAAGCTGCCGGATAACACCTTCGACTTGCAGCGTCCCGAGGGCTCGGAAGTCGTTCAACTGGCACAGTAGTTCTTGCGGCACAACACTATGAAAAAAGAGATGATCTTCGCGGGACTTACCGCACGGCCGGTGCGGACAACGGTGACGATCCTGGCGGTCGCGCTCGAAGTGATCCTGATCCTCGTGATTATCGGTTTGACGACGGGAATCACCGACGAAACCGCCAAACGGACCGAAGGCGTCGGTGCGGAACTGCTCGTGCAGCCATCAGGCGCCGGCGTCATTCTTGCGTTATCGGAGAACTCGATGTCGATCAAGCTGGCCGATAAACTTCGAGAATTTCAGGGCGTCAAAGCGGTTGCACCCGTGATGATCAAGTTCAATACCGAGGGTGGCATTGAGGTCTTCTACGGTATCGACTCCAGTTTCACCCAGGTGACCGGCGGCTTTCACTTTCATGATGGGACCATTTTCAAAGCACCCTACGAAGTCGTCGTCGATGACCTCTGGGCGGCATCGAAGGCGGCGAAAGTCGGTGATACGGTGGACATGCTGAATCACCCATTCAAAATCGCTGGAATCGTAGAGCACGGCCAGGGGGCTCGCGTTTTCATGTCCATGCAGGATCTGAGCGATCGCACCGGTCAGACGCCGAAGGCCGGCGCGTTTTTCGTGAAATTAAATGACCCGGCCCAGATAAAGACGGTCAAGGCGGAGATTGAAAAGGTTTTTGAGAACTATACGATTCGTGACGTCAAGGACTATGAAACGCTGATGACGTCGGCCAATATTCCCGGTTTGGGCGCCTTTATCAACGCCGTTGTGATCATCGCCTTATGTGTCGGGATCATGGTCATTTTCCTGTCGATGTATACCACGATCACCGAACGGACCAGGGAGATCGGAATTCTAAGGTCCATGGGCGCGTCGAAAGCGTTTATTGTCGGTATGATCTTCCAGGAAACCACCGTCGTCTGCATTCTGGGGGTCGTGGTGGGAACGATAGCCAGCTCCGTGATTACTCGAGTACTTTCGGCCATCTTTCCCACATTGATCATCGAGATTACGAATGAGTGGCGGTTTAATGCCGCAGCCTTTGCCATTCTCAGCGGCATCATCGGTTCCTTCTATCCGTCCGTGAAAGCGGCCGGTCAGGACCCGGTTGAAGCGCTCGCTTACGAGTAGGGTTTGTGATACAAGTTTGGTTAACGCAGGTCCTTATAAATGAAAACTTTACTGGAAACAATCGAGCTTCGAAAGACCTATAAAGTCGGCAAGGTCGACGTTGAAGCGTTGCGGGGCGTCAGTCTGCGGGTCCGCGAGGGCGAACTGACCGCCATCATGGGGCCGTCCGGTTGCGGAAAATCGTCGCTGATGCACGTCCTGGGCGCCATGACCAAGCCGACCGCCGGTAAAGTGCTCATCGAAGGCAAGGACATCGCCGGCATGACCGACAACGATCTCACCCGCATTCGCCGCGAGAAGATCGGTTTCGTCTTTCAAAAATTCAACCTGCTGCCGACCTTAACGGCTCGCGGAAATATCGGCATTTCGCGGCATATCCGGGGCTCCGGCCCCGAGCACGATGCGCATGTGACCGAGATCCTGCAGTTGCTCATGATTGAAGACAAGCTGGGCCGCCGCCCCGCCGAATTGTCGGGCGGCGAGCAGCAGCGCGTTGCGATTGCCCGGGCGCTGGCGTCGAAACCATCGATTTTACTGGCCGATGAGCCGACCGGCAGCCTCGATACCAAGAACTCCGAGATCGTTCTGAACATGTTCCGGGAGCTGAACCGGAGGTTCAGGCAGACCATCATTCTCGTTACTCATAATCCCGAACTTGTAACCTACACGGATCGTCTGATCGAAATGCGCGACGGCGTCATCGTCAGCGACAACGATCCGCTCCCTTTTGACACCAACAGCGAACTGGCAGGGCCGGCTCGCCGTGTATGAAACGATTTCTACTTTGGTCGTTTGAACGAGGATCTATCCAGTACGACGTGATCTGCGTCGTGATCCTCGCCTTCATTTTTATTACGCCTCAAACCTTCTTCGACGACCGCCCCGACTGGATGCGGATCCGTGCCCAGGTCATACGCCAGGCCCGAGATGACGATGGAAACCCGGTCTGGGTTGTTCCCAAAGTTAAAACAGAGCAGGCCGCCGTCGACCGGCTGAAACTGTCGTTGGGCCAGGCTGTGACGGTATCCCGCGCCCAGCCCGTCTATGATCCCTATGGAATGCTCGTCCAGTACGCCATCTGGGTAGCGAGGTGAATTCAATGCGACCAAAAGTCCTCAGCCTCCTGTGCATTTTGTGGCTGCTACCTGTTCTCAACGCGGAGACCACTCTGGATCAGGTCTTCGCAAAAATGGACGACACGGCCAAGAGCTTCCACTCGATTGAATGCAGCCTGGAGCAAACTAAGATCACAGTCCTTGTCGATGACAAAGACGTCAAATCCGGAAAGCTCTACTACTCCCGAGCCGGTAAAGAGCCACGACTTAAGGTCGAGATCTCCAAACCTGGCGAGCAGAAGCTGCTGATCGATAAAGGCAAGTTTCAGTTGTATACGCCGTCGATCAAACAGCTCCAGGAGGGGTCTCTTGGTAGCCACGCCAGTGCTGTCGACCAACTGATGGCGGTTGGATTCGGCCAGTCGAGTTCGGATTTGAAGAAGAATTTCAAGGTCACTATGGCCGGTGAAGAAGTGATCGATGGCAAGAAAACGGCGATCCTGGATTTAGCGCCAAACGCTCCAATGGCCGTTGTCAAAACCCTGCGTATGTGGATCGATGAACAAAAGGGAATCGCGCTCCAGGTCAAGGTGACCGAAAGCGGCGGCGACTACACGATCTACAAGTACACCAACATCAAAGTAAACAGCACACTGCCCGACGATGCATTCGAACTCAAAATGCCGAAGGACGTCCACGTCAACAAGCTGTGACGGATTGCCGAGGTTCTTAAGAGATCCCTGGTGGTCCTCTTGGCATTGTCCGCGGCTTCGCGATATTTTAGTCGCGATTTGAGAGACTAAATGCCTGCCTCCAGAAAGCCCAAACTCTTCATTTATAAAAGCGGTTCTGCGGTCCCGAATTTGCTGTGCCTACGGCGTGACGGTGGGTTTCGGCGAGAGTATGATGAAAGCATGTCTACTGACGTCATCACGAAAAAGCTTTTTACTGTAGACGAGTTCCAGCGCATGCAAGAAGCGGGAATTCTGGAAGAAGACCGTCGTTACGAGCTCATCCGAGGAGAAATCCTGGAATTACCTCGTCCCGGTCCGCCGCATGCCGGCCGCGTGAAACGTCTGAACCGGCTCTTCACGAGCAAGCTTGGGGAGGCCGCGATCGTCAGTGTTCAGGATCCGGTGGTCCTGGAGCGGTATTCGGCGCCAATTCCCGATCTCGCATTGTTGCGGCCTAAAAGGGATTTTTATGCGGAACGGCATCCACGACCTGAAGACATATTGCTGGTCGTGGAGGTTGCCGACTCCTCACTGAAATGGGATAGTACCGTGAAAGCGGAGCTCTACGCCGAAACCGGAATCTCCGAATACTGGCTGCTCGACATTCACGGCGATGCGCTCATTGTTCATTCAGGTCTCAAGAACGGCATTTACGAAAGCGTCATCGCACGGCATCGTGGTGAGGCGATCTCTGCACAACTACTGCCCGCATTCTTGTTCACCATTGATGAAATCCTCGGAGACTGATCAATATATTTGCGAAGCCCCTGTCGAAGTGCTAATCATCACGTTTGGCTGCGTGGTTCAGAGAGTCGATGTCCTTTTCGTGGCCGGCAAACAGCTTTGGAGGCTAACAATTTATCAACCAGTTAGGTTCTTAGCCGGGGAGGATCGCCACCGATACCGTGAACTGCCACAGTTTAAGGTTCCTGCACGTCAGTTCAGGGTCGGCCGGGGATCGAGGGAAATGCCGAGCTCGGGCGGGCGGAAACACGACCTTATATATATGTGTATCCCAGCGTCTGGCGATTGAACGCGATCTCCTGGAATCCGGCGCGTCCGCTTATAAAACATCGCGTCTGCTTACAAAACACCGCGTCCGCGGTAAGGCAGAAGAAAAAGCTCTCTGGCTTACGGCTCGCGGTAAGGCAGAGAAGAAAAAACTCTCTGGCTTACCGGCCGCGGTAAGGCAGAGAAGAAAAAAGTCTCTGGCTTACCGCTCGCGGTAAGGCAGAGAAGAAAAAAGTCTCTGGCTTACCGGCCGCGGTAAGGCAGAGAAGAAAAAAGTCTCTGGCTTACCGGCCG
>DASXLG010000322.1 GCA_036496425.1 Terriglobia bacterium
TGAAACTGGCCTACGCCGGCATCGCTGATATGCAAGTTGCGACTCAGGGGATCGCCGTCGTGGACGGAATGACGAACAACACGAAGTTGCCGAATCCGCCGATCAAGCCGGCGGATTTGAAGACCGAAGTGGATAGCTACGTCAGCCTGATCGCGGCCTCGGCCGATGGCAGTAAGCAAGCCATCACCGAACGCGAAAAACAGCGCGAAGTCGTAGTGACGATGTTGCGTCAGCTGGGCCATTGGGTTGAAGCGAACTGCAATAACGATCCGGCAGTTTTTCAATCCAGCGGATTCCAGCAGCAGTCGACAGCGGTCCATACCGCTCCGCAGCCGCTTGCCGGTCCGCCGTCATTCACTTTGACGAACGGTCCGAACAGCGGTCAGATGATCATGCGGGGCAAACTGGTTCGCAAAGCCGTGAGCTACACACCGCGCTATGCGGCGGTGGGGGCAGACGGTAAACCGGGATCGTGGACCGAGTGGTCTCCGGTTACGGCCATTCGTTCCATCACCGTCACTGGTCTGACGCCGGGCACGCTCTATGCATTTCAGATGCGTGCCCAGGGCCGGGCCGGTTATACGGACTGGAGCGACTCGGTAACCCGCATCTCACTTTAGTCCGTCAGATTCGCCCTCTTTCGCCTCGGCGGGAGAGGGCGGGTCGGGCAATGATAAAACTCCGAGCTATAGCTCGGACTCGGTTGGTTTCGAGGCTTCAATTCTCTGAGGGTTTTTCAACTCGATCAATAAAAAGAACTTCGACGGGGGCACCGCGGCCGCATTCGATATCTCGACTCCCCTTTTCAATCTGGTTCCCCGCCGCGTTCGGCTAAAAACCCTCTGCATTATGTTTATCTGTATTATGTTTATCTGTGGGCCTCAGCATTTTCCGCAGGGAAAAGTCGTCAAGTCCGGGATAAACGCGACTGGTTGTTATCGCGATCGAACTGGATTTTTCACGCCCGGCAACCTCGCCCGACTTCGACAATCCGAGGGACGGTGAGATACTGGCTTCGTGCCGACGATATTGCGCTCAGGGCCATATCGAGCCTACTTTCATTCGCACGAGCCTAATGAACCTCCTCACGTCCACGTGGACCTCAGTCGGCGAAATTCTGGCTGACTCCTTTGGCGCTGGCGAGCAACCTCGGCTTCAGCCCGGTGGAACTTCGAAAAATTCAGCGCATTTTGAAGGAAAATGAAGCGACGCTTTTGGAGAAATGGTATGCACGGTTCGGACGTTAAACCCGGCGAACGAGTCAAGAACGTTCATCTTACTGAGGACACGATCGCCGTCGATCTCATGGATGGTCGTACGATCGTAGTTCCGCTAGCATGGTATCCAACTCTTCTGGAGGCAACTCCTGAACAGCGGTTGAATTGGAAGGTCAGTGGAGCGGGGTACGGCATTCACTGGCCTGATATCGACGAGGATCTCAGTACGGAGGGACTCTTGCGTGGAGCGCCGGCCGCACCGGAACCGCTCCAGACTACTTGAAAGCCACCGGCTATGGGAAACGTTCTCGTTGACGCGGGATTCTTGATCGCGCTGCTCGGTCGCCGCGATTCCAATCACACCTGGGCCGTTATACAGGCGAAGCGCTTTCCTCCACCCTGGAGAACCTGCGAAGCCGTTCTTTCCGAGGCATTCCACCTGCTGGGTTCGCGTGGCACGCCTGCGATCCGCGCACTTCTTCGGCGGGAGGCTGTCCTTTTGTCCTTCGGGTTCGCGGAAAACCTGGACGACGTATTGAAACTCATGGAGAAATACGACGACGTGCCCGCAAGTCTCGCGGATACTTGCCTGGTACGAATGACGGAAATTCTCGACTCCCCGATGATCCTGACGACAGATGCGGACTTTCATCTCTATCGTCGGCATGGGCGCCAAGCAGTTCCTTGCGTTACGCCGTCTTGAGGAGACGGCACCGGACGTACCCTTGGCAATCCACCTCATGACAAGACGAAATTGGCGAGGGCGATGGCCGGTGTACGGGTACCTAAGTGTTATGGGGGAATCATGAATACGGGGGACGACCTGCCGACGTTGATAGCCATTTCGACGCTGGCTTACATTCTTCAAAATGTTCTTCACGAAATAGTGGGGCACGGCGTCACGGCTTGGCTGCTTGGTGCACGCCGGTTCACACTAAGCACTGTTGCGGTCGAGAGCGATATTGAAACGGGCTGGGTTAAAGCGGCCGGCCCGCTGATCAATCTTGTTTTGGGAGGGTTCTTTTGGCTCGTTTTGCGGTTTGCGGAACGGTATTCGCCGGCAACCCGCTACTTTCTGGTCGTGGCGCTGGCCGGCAATCTCTTTACCGGCACCGGATATTTTCTTTTCTCGGGCGCCTTCAATTTCGGAGATTGGGCTGATGTGATTCGAGGCTTAAAGCCGCATTTAATTTGGCGGCTGGGACTACTGATACTCGGTGTCGTCACTTACTTTGGGTCGATGCTTCTCGTCGGCTCAGAACTAAACGCGTTCAGAGGCGAGGAGAACACACGGCCGCGTAACTTGTGTTGGACGCCTTACGTCAGCCAGGGTGTTCTTGCCCTCGCAGCGGGGCTGCCGAATCCTGCCGGCCCATTTTACGTGGTCGGGTCGGCTTTGGCCTCGAGCTTGGGCGCGAACGCGGGCCTACTCAGCCTACCGCAGATGATGCAATCGAAAGCGAAAGTACAAAAGCCTGTTGGGCCTATCGCGCGCAATACTCCTTGGATTGCTACTGCTGTTGCTGCCAGTCTTTGGTTCATTGTTGTCTTGGGGCGGGGGATCACTACCTCGGGATAAGGATTGGAAAAATTGGCCGCGGTCGCGTACGCGGAAGCGCCACGCCCGCGTAGGAATCACCTGCATAAAAGATCGACTGCGATCCAACATGATCCCAAAGCCAACCCGGCGGCCAGCGGTCATTCCGAACGTTCTGAACGCCGGCCGACACTCTGGAAGTGCTACCTGGCGTGAGACAGACTATCGTCTGATCGAATATCCGCAGAGAACTGATTCACGAATTGATCCAGTCGAGTCCAGTCGGTGTACTCGTAATCGCGTGAAGTATCTGTTTCCGCTCCTGATCTTTTGGCGATCCACCGCATGACAAGACGAATGACAAAATTGTATTTGGAATACAGCAACTTCCCCCACATTCGCGGAAAGTCTGCCAGTTGCGGGTTGTTCACGCGGCGTCGTCCGTTACCGCTGGTTCAGTGGTCTTCATATGCTCAGTACCGGGCATGGTGACGAACGAATCAAGTTGTGGGCATTGGTCCTTAAACGTCCAAGGACTCCCTGGATTACGCCTCGGCCTGTCACGCTCAGAGTTGCCAGGGCTGAACAAGCGGCCAGATCGTTGAGATGCAGAAAAGAAAATGCGATACAGGCTCACAAGAAAGGCACTCAGTGTGGCAAGAAGAAGCATCAAGCCTTGCACTATGGCCGACGCGACAGTATGCCTGTCGAAAATTCAAGTGCGGGCACGAGGAGCGCAACGTGATCTTGTCCGAATCGCCCGCCGACATCGAGGCGCAAGGCATCCCCGTTGTCATCGTAGAAAGGCGTCATGACCAGGATGCCGGTCGGGCAAACGAAAATGCACAAGCATCTTTAGCCGGAATTCTGCACCCGGCAGCCCTGAACGATGCACGACTGACTCCTATGGTTCAGTCGAAACCGGCCGGAGGATCGAACATCAGGTTGGCTTCATTGCAGCGCGGACATCGATAGAATGGGATTGTCCATCGTTTATAAGCTCCGGGGCGCAACGTCTGGATGGCGTGGCCGGAACCGCAGCCTGCGCAGACATTGAAATAGGATGGCAACGCGAATCGCTCTGCCGGTGCCCCTCTCGCGAATAGAAAACCCCAGCCGTAGCGGCTGAGCCGGCTATGAAAGCGCCTGTCCAGGAACCTCGTCGCTTCGTTCAGAACGGATGCGACCGGCCTGAGAATTCCCACGATGTGCAGAAGTTTCGATCTCCGGGACAGGTAAGGCCAGGCGGCGTCTTCAGGCCGTTTACAGTAGATGAAGCTGCTCGTCAGCGTATTCGACTGTACGAGTTGGAGTCCCGTTGATTCCACGGCATTCTTCAGGCCGGCAAAGCTGAAACGGTTGATATGGCCGCCGCCGTTGTAGAGGAATCGATAGAGCCCGTCATCGAAGCCGAATCCGTCGGGAACGCTGATCCAAAGGAAGCCCCGCGGTTTCAGCACGCGCGCCAATTCCGAAAGCGTTTCGCCGATGTGCGCTACGTGTTCGAGTGAATGGTTGCATACCGCGAAATCGATTGTACTCGACGATAAAGGCAACGCGTGCGAATCGCCGCATGCGTAAAAGATACGATCGGGGGCAACAGACGGCGCACTCCCGTCCAACGCGAGATCGATTCCAAGGATTTTGCATTTGTAGCTCGCGTATTGAAAACTGCCTTTGCCGCAGCCCAGATCGAGAACGAGATGACCGGGACCAAGCGACTCCAGGATCGTATCCACGCGCGCATGTTACATAAAAAAGTGCTTCGTCTGGTAGCATCTGCACGCCCTGCTCATCGACCGCTTATGCATCAGTTCCGAGACAAACTGTGCGAGGCCGATGCAGCACCGCTTCATGAATGTCATCGCCGTATACCACCAGCTTGTATTGCTTGTGCAGCGCATTGAGCTTTCCGGAGAAGGTGAGTGCCTGCGCCACAGGAACTTCATCATCCTGGCCGCCATGGATCATCAGCAGCGGCACGTTCACCTTCTCCGGCCAGTTCATCACGGCCCTGTCGCTCAGCGCCGCCACGCCATAATTTGGAATCAGCTGGGTCACGGTTTCAGCGATGCCGGTAGACTGGCGCTTTATGGCATCCTACGCATCTTGCAAATCATAGACCGCGCCCGCTGCGTTCAGTCCTGCACTCCGCCGAAGGGCAAGAAAGGTCATCATCCCGCCACGGGATAGACCATAAAAGAAGGTGTTCTTTGGATCGGCATGCGGCAGGCCAGCGGCTATGGTCACGAGGTTGGTGACATCATCCACTGCATGATCGTCTTAAAATTCGACCAAGGAGAGCCGCACGCCATCGCGTTCTAGCATGCCAAAAACCGAACTTGCCTGCCCCGGACGCACGTTCACTGGCCCCATCACTTCCCAACCGCAATTCCGATGAGGGCTTGAGGTTATTAAGGGGGCGCACACCTGAATTCCCGAATTGAATTCGGGAATTCAGGTGTG
>DASXLG010000323.1 GCA_036496425.1 Terriglobia bacterium
GTATCCAGCAGCAGAATGGCCGGGTGGCCATCGGCCGCGCTGACGAACAGCGCCTCGGTGTCGGGTTTGTCCCGGAAAACCGCAGCAGTCAATTCGACGCTGTCGCCCACGACGTGGGTCAGACCCGCTTCCGTATGGGAATAGCGCTCCATCCCCGGAGGTACAAACATTGTCCGGTCGAAAAAGTCTTTTCCGCGGAGGGGATCATCCGCCGCAAGAGGGGCCTGCGACGATGTTCCCAGGGTCACGGTTGTTCGCGCCTGAGGCACCCAGGAGATTCCGAGCCGGGGACGCAGGTAATTCACCGGTGCGATGGACCCGACGCGGCCGGCCTCGGCGCCGTAGTTCAGGACGATGTGATCGGACCATTGATAGTTGTCGCCGTACCGGACCTGAATTTCACGCGACGAGTCGACCTGCAGAGGATCCGTCACCAGAGAACCCTGCCGCACGTCGATGCCGACTTCGGCCTTGTGGTGCGCTCTGGGAACGAAATCGTAAGACGCGCCGATTCCGCGCGGAAGCGATGGCGAATCGTTATATTGGCCGCGAACATTGACCTTGGATTTGGTATCGAGCGGCATCGTCACCGAGAACTGCGATCCGACGCCTTCGGTGGTTCCCGCGGGAGTTTCAACCGACTTCGAATAGAGCTGGAAGTATCCGGTGTAATCGGGACCAATCGTCGTCTTGATCTGTGGTTCTCCCTTACCGTCGGAATCGGCGAGGCGAAGCACCGGTTGCGTCGACCGCGAACTGCGCAGCGTCCAGACAATGTCTTCGGATTCGGATTTCTCCCGGGCCACGGCGCGCCGCACAACATCCAGAGCGTTCTGCAGGTTGACCGTCAATACCGCCGTGCCGCCGCGCGTCAGTTGAAGGCCCTGCTTCATCGAAGGCAGGAAATGCGTCATCGAAATCTGGACCGTGTACTCGCCGGCAAACAGATTCAGGATCGAGAACGCGCCGTCTTTATCGGTGTGAACCATTCTGGCTGGAAAGACGGGGGATGTGACGAGCACCATCGCGCCCATCACCGGAACGCCGCTGCTGTCACGAACGTGACCGCTGATGGCCGAGAGATCGCCGGCGCTCGCGGCGAGCGGGCAAAGAAGAAGAGCAGCGGCAATCAAAAGTGCTGCAGAAAACCGGTTTTGCATGGTTTCCATCAACTCTCCGCTTTAACGGACGATAAACGATTCTTTGCTTGCAATGACATCCTTGGTCAAATTATCGGTGACCCGAATCTGAATCCCGTATTGGCCGGGATCAAAATCAGATACCGGCAGGGATTTGACAACAGTCATTTGCGCCGCTGCATTCGCCAGTTCCGACGACTGCTCGACGACTTTCTTCACTTCCTGGCTGTTCTTGGTGATCACCATCTCCACCGTCGCCGACGGTTTCTTGGTCGCTTCATCGATCGTCAGGTTGTAAACCTGGAAGTACAGGTTGACGTTTTTATCGCGGCTGCGGAGGAACTCGCCCGTCACGTTCGGCCATACCTTCTGGCCGCCGATGGCGAACGGGCCCGAACCGACTTCGTTTGCGGCCAGGTTCTCGACTTTTTGCGCCGTGATCAACGAGCTGAGCTGCAGCTTCTCGTCGGGATAACGGGGAACATTCAACCGCTGGTTGACCACACCCGCGTTGCCGCTGGTTTCGTCCTTTACGACGATGTCCATCTTGTACAGGCCCGGTTTCAGCGGCAGCGCCTTTTGATACAGCCGCACGCCGTCCAGTTCCTGCTTGAACAGAGCATCTGGAATATCCACGGCCACGGAGTCTTCGGCCACGCCGCCGGCCGCGATGCGTCCGTTGATATTTGTGATCTTGATCAGGATGTGCGCCACCGCCCGATGGATTCCTTCGGTCTCCTGAAACGCCAGGTCCTTGTTCTGCAGCTGGATTGTGATCGGGGTAAGGACGGTGTCTTCCGTCACGCGCACGAAGTCTGCGCGGTAGTTGAACGGCAGAACGTTGAATGAAAGCTTCGTTGTGATGACGGCTTCAAGATCTTTGTATTTGATCTCGGGCGGCTTGTAGATGTTCGCCATCAACTGCAACTGGTCGAACGGATTGACGCGGCCCGTCGCGCCCAGAGGGCTTCCGATCGAAGCGCCGGCGCGGTTGAAGCGGTCCGCTTTATCCTTGTTGTTGTACTGTTCGTCGAAGGTGAGTCCCGCCCCGGGAACGTGGAGCAGCGCGTCCTTTTCGCTGGGATCGATGGTGAAACGGTATTCGCCCGACATGGATGGATCGACAAACTCCAGGATGACTTCGTTGCCGATCCCCTCAATATAGCGATAACGCCAGGTTTCGAATGGAAAAGTACTGGTCGTACCGCCGCCCTGATCGATCGGCCGCTCGTAGGTTCCGCCCGAAGGATGGGACTCGATCTCATCCGGCTTCCCATACATGATGTAGAAGCGGCCGCGATCGGTTTTCCAGCCCGGAATGCCCGAGGCAAAGTGCTCGTTGGCGTAGGCAATCCGCTCGTAGTGCTCGTCTCTGGTTTCGTTGTCGATGGTGTCGGGCGTCGGATCGCGGCGCAGCCAGAACTGTTCGATGAACTGTTCGCGTTCTTCGTCCGTCTTCAGCCTCTTCCAGGCCGCGCGTTCCTGGTCGGTGATGATGTATGTAACGTCTTCATCCACCCACTTTTGCAGCGCCTTGCTGGCGTTTTCTATGTCTCTGGATTTCTTGGCTTCCTCATTCGTTTTCCTGTCTTTCCGGTCTTTACCGGTGACGTTGACCTTGAGCGGGTCATCCACCTTCGGATCGCCATTTTTCTGAGCGATGCTGGAAAAAGAGAAAGTCAGAAGAAACAGGGAAGTCAGGGCGATAGATATCCCCCTTCGGCTCATAAAAACACCTCGACTGGTAAGGTACTGCAAGTATTAACGACTAGATATCATAGCATTAGAGATGGATTTTGCTAACATCTTCCTCATGCTCGATATGACCTTTTTGCGCGATAACCTCGAAAACGCCCGCGAACGCCTTTCCCAAAGGGGATTTTCGTTGGACGTAGAGACGTTTCAGCGCCTGGATGGTAAGCGAAAAAGTATCATTCACGAGGTCGAGCGGCTCCGGCAGCACCGGAACACGGCCTCCGAGGAGATTGCCAGAGAGCTGAAAGAGAAGGTCGATGTAACGGCTAAACGCAATGAAATGAAGGCCGTATCTCAGCAGATCAAGGAGCTGGAAGAGGCCCTCCGGGTGGTCGAGGAGGAGCTTTTCAATTTCGCCGCCATCATCCCCAATGTGGCCGCCCCGGAAGTCCCCGTCGGCGCCGGCGAGGATCAGAACGTCGAAGTGCGGCGGGTGGGCGCCCCGCCATCCTTTGATTTTCAGCCGAAAGCCCACTGGGATCTTTGCCCTGCCCTCGGGATACTCGATCTTGAGCGCGCCACCAAGATCGCCGGGTCCCGCTTCCCACTCCTTGCCGGCTCGGGCGCAAGAATGGAACGGGCGCTGATCAACTTCATGCTGGAGATTCACACCCGGGAGCACGGATACACCGAGGTGGTACCGCCGTTCATGGTCAATTCGAAGAGCCTTTTCGGCACCAGCCAGCTCCCGAAGTTCGAGGAAGACCTTTTCAAGCTTCGCGACACCGACTATTACCTGGTCCCGACGGCCGAGGTTCCCGTCACCAACATTTATCGCGACGACATCATTGACGAGGCCCGGTTGCCCGTGAAGTTCACGGCTTACACGCCATGCTTCCGGAGTGAAGCCGGCTCCTACGGAAAAGATGTCCGCGGCATTTTCCGCCAGCATCAGTTCAATAAGGTCGAGCTGGTGAAATTCACGCGGCCGGAAGATTCCAACGCGGAACTGGAATCCCTGGTCCTTAATGCCGAGGAAATCCTGAAGCGGCTCGGGCTGGCTTATCGGGTCGTCATTCACTCCACAGGCGACATGAGCTTTGCCGCGTCCAAAAGCTACGATATCGAAGTGTGGCTTCCGGGGCAGAATGCTTATCGTGAAATATCGTCCTGCAGCAACTTCGATGACTTCCAGGCGCGCCGCGCTAACATCAAATACCGGCCGGGCGGCGGCGGCAAAGTCCGCTTCGTTCACACGCTCAACGGCTCCGGACTGGCTGTCGGGCGGACCTGGATCGCCATCGTGGAAAATTATCAGCAAAAGGATGGAACCGTCGTTATTCCGGAGGCGCTGCGTCCTTTCATGAATGGGCAGAGTGTGATCAAGCCCGAGACCGTGATTTAAAAAATGTTGTCTGTTGCGCTGCTCATCGGCTCCACGCTCTGGTGCCTGGCGATTCTGGCGACTCCGTTTGCCGGAATGCCCTGGCTGTACGAGTTCTTTTCGAGGATCTGCCATCAGGATCCGTCGCGGTCGTGGTTTCTCCACGGGAATCCGCTTCCGGTTTGTATCCGGTGCGCGTCGATCTATTTCGCTTTCACGCTTTCGCTGTGGATCGGACTGAAGCCGAACGTCCGCCGGCTTCGCGCGGCCGTGGCGTTGATGGCCGCGGAATTCATCATCGCGCGCCTGTTTCTGGATGCCGCGTTGCTACGGTCGCTTTCCGGCCTCCTAGTGGGACTTGCAGCTGCGCCTTTCGTCAAGCAGGGCGTCGAGGAGCTTGCCGATGCGGTGTAGGCAGTGCGGCGTCGAGCTGCCTGAGGACGCGAGATTTTGCCTTCAGTGCGGCACCTCGGTGGAACCTGAGCCGCCGCCCGAACCGGCGCACCCGCAGGCTCCTCTGCCGGAGCTCGACTTCATCCAGCCGGCTCTCGCGGGCGGCATGTTCCTGGGCCTGCTCTCGTCCATTCCGGTTATCAGTGCCGGAAATATCTTCTGCTGCATGTGGGTGCTGCTCGGCGGCGGCGCTGCCGTCGTGCTGTTGACCAGGCAGCGGCCGCTCAACTCGATCACGTATGGCGACGGAGCCTTTGCCGGCGTCTTGAGCGGGCTTTTCGGCGCGGTGATCGGAACCGCGGTTCAGATGTCTTTCCATGCCATCACCGCGCGGTTCTTCCAGTCCGAGCGGCAGCAGCTCGAAACCATTCTGAATCAGATGGGCGCGGAAGGACCGGTCCGCGATTGGGTTTTGCGCGTGGCCTCCGGCGAGATCTCGGCGGCAACCGTATTCTTTACGTTCTTCAGTAATTTGCTGGTGTTCGCGCTGTTCGCGATGATCGGCGGGATACTGGCGGTCGCTATCCTGAAAAAGAGAGAAGCCAGAAAAACCACACAGGGAAACTGAGGGGGAAGGCGGGGACTATTGCAGGGTTGCATCATTCGAAGCTTCTGCATTTCAAATTTGCAATGCAGAAACGTTAGATGATGCAACCTCGAATAGTCCCCGCTTTCTTTAGTCGAAGTCTTCGTAGCCTCCGCCACCACCCGGCATCGGCGGGCCGGCCTTCTTCTTCTCCGGCATTTCCGAAATGATCGCTTCGGTCGTCATCAGCAAGCCGGCGATCGATGCCGCGTTTTGAATGGCGACGCGCACGACTTTGGTCGGATCGATCACGCCCGCCTCAACTAGATTCTGGACCTTCTCTTCTTCCGCGTTGAACCCGACGGCGGCGTCGCTTTCGTTGCGAACCTTTTCCAGAATGACCGCGCCATCATAGCCGGCATTCCTCGCGATCATCCGCATCGGTTCTTCAACGCAGCGGCGAATGATGTCGATTCCGGTTTTGAAATCGCCTTCCGCGTTCTTCGAAAGTTTGTCGAGGGCCTTCTGCGTGCGGAGCAAGGCCGTACCGCCGCCCGGAACGACGCCTTCTTCGATCGCCGCCTTGGTCGCGTGCAGAGCATCTTCGACGCGGGCCTTCAATTCCTTCATCTCGAGCTCGGTCGCCGCTCCAATGCGAATCACCGCCACGCCGCCGGCCAGCTTCGCCAGGCGTTCCTGCAGTTTCTCGCGATCGTAGTCCGAAGTTGTTTCTTCGATCTGAGTCCGAAGCTGCTTGATGCGGCCCTCGATGCCGGCCTTCTTGCCGGCGCCCTGGACGATCGTCGTGTTGTCTTTATCGATGACGATTTTCTTCGCCCGGCCGAGATCTGCCAACTGCAGGTTCTCCAGCTTGATTCCGAGATCTTCGGTGATCGCCTTGCCGCCGGTGAGAACCGCAACGTCTTCCATGATCGCTTTGCGGCGGTCGCCGAATGCCGGCGCCTTCACCGCAACGACCTTCAGTGTTCCGCGGATCTTGTTCACAACCAGCGTTGCCAGGGCCTCGCCTTCGACTTCTTCGGCGATGATCAAAAGCGCGCGGCCTTCGCGCGCCACCTGCTCGAGCACAGGAATGAGGTCGCGCATGGCCGAAATCTTTTTCTCGTGGATCAGAATCAGCGCATCTTCGAGGACCACTTCCATTCTGTCGGGATTGGTGACGAAGTAGGGCGAGAGGTAGCCGCGGTCGAACTGCATGCCTTCGACGAATTCCAGTTCCGTATTCATCGATTTCGCTTCTTCGACGGTGACGACGCCGTCTTTGCCGACTTTCTCCATCGCCTCGGCGATCAGCTCGCCAATCTTCTTGTCATTGTTGGCGGAGACCGTCGCCACCTGCTGCTGCTCTTTGTGGCTCTTCACAGGTTTCGAAATCTTCTTCAGCTCTTCAACCACCGTCTCAACCGCTTTATCGATGCCGCGCTTGAGATCCATCGGATTCGCGCCCGCCGCGACGTTCTTGATGCCTTCGCGGTAGATGGCTTGAGCCAGTACGGTCGCCGTGGTGGTTCCGTCGCCCGCAAGATCGCTCGTCTTGCTCGCGACTTCCTTCACCATCTGCGCGCCCATGTTTTCGTAGCGATCCTTGAGCTCAATCTCCTTTGCGACAGTCACGCCGTCCTTGGTCACCAGCGGCGATCCGAACTTGCGGCTCAATACCACGTTGCGGCCTTTCGGGCCCAAAGTGACCTTTACTGTATTGGCCAGGGCATCGACACCGCGGAGCATCGCGGATCGTGCATCTTCACGATATCTCAGCTCTTTTGCAGCCATGACTTCTCCTCCTCATGATGTGTGAATAAAGAATTAGCACTCGATAAGATCGAGTGCTAATTCTAACGAAAGTGGTTGTTACGATGCAATGGCCGGAACGGTCTGGAAGGTGAACTCGCCATCCCTGTTCACGCCGGCAGCGATATGATCGCCGGCCTGAACCTCGCCTTCGAGGATCCGGAGGGCGAGCGGATCCGCCAGCAGCTTCTGAATCGCGCGTTTCAGCGGCCGCGCTCCGAATGCCGGGTCGTAGCCTTCCTGGAACAGTGCATCGCGCGCCGCCGCAGTCATTTCGAGCGTGATCTTGCGGTCCGCCAGATGGTTCCGCAGCGACTCGAGCTGAATGTCGATGATCTTCGAGATCTCTTCCTTGCCCAGCGGCCGGAAGATGATGATGTCGTCGATCCGGTTTAAAAACTCCGGCTTGAAATGCGCCCGCAGCTCATTGCGGACGTTGGTTTCCGACATGCCGACTCCGACATTCGACGTCATGATGATCACGGTGTTCTTGAAGTCCACCGTGCGGCCTTTGCCGTCGGTGAGCCGTCCATCGTCGAAGATCTGGAGCATGATGTTCCAGACGTCCGGATGCGCCTTCTCGACTTCGTCGAGCAGGATCACCGAGTACGGCCGCCGCCGGACGCTTTCCGTCAGGTAGCCGCCTTCATCGTAGCCGACGTAGCCCGGAGGCGCTCCGATCAAACGCGCGACCGAGTGCTTCTCCATGTACTCCGACATGTCGATGCGGATCATCGCGTGCTCGTCTTCGAACAGGAACTCGGCCAGCGCCCGCGCCGTCTCCGTCTTGCCGACGCCCGTCGGCCCGAGGAACATGAACACGCCGATCGGACGGTTCTGATCCTGGAGGCCGGCCCGCGCCCGCCGGATCGCATTCGAAACAGCCTTGAGCGCCGCTCCCTGACCGACCACGCGCTTTGCCAGCAGATCTTCCATCTGGACCAGCTTCTGGATTTCGCTTTCGAGCATTTTCGACACCGGAATGCCCGTCCATTTCGCGACAATCTTCGCCACGTCTTCCTCGTCCACCTGCTCTTTGAGCATGCGGTCGCCTTGCTGCGTCTCTTCCAGCTTTTCATTCGCCAGCTTCAACTGCGCCTCGAGCTGCTGGATGCGCCCGTAGCGGATTTCCGCCACCTGCGCATAGTTGCCGGCCCGCTCCGCCTGCTGTTCCTGGAGGTGAGCCTGCTCGATCTGCTCCTTCAGATTGCGGATCGCCTGGATCCGCTCCTTCTCGTGCTGCCAGCGCAGCTTCATCTGCGTGGACTGCTCGCGCAGCTCGCTGAGCTGTTTCTCGATCAGCGAAAGACGCTCGCGCGAGGCCGGATCGTCTTCCTTGCTCAAAGCCTGGCGCTCGATCTCAAGCTGGATGATCTGGCGTTCGACCGACTCGATATCGACCGGCATCGAATCGATTTCCATGCGCAGGCTAGCCGCAGCCTCATCAATAAGATCGATGGCTTTGTCCGGCAGAAAGCGGTCGGTGATATACCGATGCGAGAGCATTGCCGCCGCAATAATGGCGGAGTCCTTGATCTTGACGCCATGATGGATCTCATAGCGTTCCTTCAAGCCCCGCAGGATCGCGATGGTGTCCTCGACGGTCGGCTCGCCGACAAACGTCTTCTGGAAGCGCCGTTCCAGCGCCTTATCTTTTTCGATGTACTTCTGGTACTCGTTGAGCGTCGTCGCGCCGATGCAGCGCAGTTCGCCGCGCGCCAGCGCAGGCTTGAGCATGTTCGAGGCATCCATCGAGCCTTCCGCGCCGCCCGCTCCGACCAGAGTGTGCAGTTCATCGATGAACAGAATGACATCGCCCGATTCTTCGATTTCCTTGAGCACGGCCTTCAGGCGGTCTTCGAACTCGCCGCGATACTTGGTGCCGGCGATCATCGCGCCCAGGTCGAGCGCCACGATCTTTTTCCGCTTCAGCGATTCGGGGACATCGCCCGCGATCACACGCTGCGCCAAGCCCTCCACAATCGCGGTCTTTCCCACGCCCGGCTCTCCGATGAGCACGGGATTGTTCTTGGTGCGCCGCGACAGAATCTGGATCACGCGGCGGATTTCCTCATCACGCCCGATCACCGGATCGAGTTTGCCTTTGCGCGCCAGTTCGGTCAGGTCGCGCGTATAGCGCTGCAGCGCCTGATATTTTTCTTCGGGATTCTGGTCCGTGATCTTCTGCGTTCCGCGGATCGAGACCAGCACCTTCAGGATGGCGTCCTTGGTCACGCCACTGGCATGCAGCAAACGCGAGACGTTCTCCCCTTTCGCGTTGCTGAGGGCGATCAAGAGGTGCTCGGTACTGACGTATTCGTCTTTAAACTGATCGGCCTCTTTGAATGCGTCTTCCAGAACTCGATTGAGCCCGGCGCTCATATAGATGTCGGACTGCCCCTGGACTTTCGGCAGCTTCGCCACCGCATCGGCCAGTTCGCGGGCGAGCGCCTGGAGATTCACCCCGAGCTTCTGCAGAACCGGGAGGACAATGCCTTCCTTCTGCTCCATCAAAGCCCACAGCAAATGCTCCGGGGCGACCTGCGGATTGCCTTTTTCCTGCGCATGAGACTGCGCCGCCTGCAGGGCCTCCTGGCCCTTCAGCGTCAGTTTGTCGAAACGAATCATAGATTTACTCCGTGATACGGATTTGCTTCGGCTTCGCCTGTTCCTTCTTGGGAAGAACGATCTTGAGCACGCCGTCCGTGTAATCGGCGCGAATCTTCTCTTCATCGACCGTGGCCGGGATGGAAAATGCCCGGCTGAAGCCGCCGTACGAGCGCTCGATCCGGTGATAGTTCTCGTCTTTCGTTTCCTTCTCGAATCGGCGTTCTCCTTTTAGAGTCAACACGTTCTTTTCCAAATGGAGGGCGATGTCCTTGCGCTCCATGCCCGGCAATTCCGCCTTGACGACAATTTCGCCTTCGGTCTCGAAAATGTCGACCGCGGGACTCCAGGTGGTCGTCGCCTGCGGCTCATCGGCTCGCCAGCCCCGGCCGGCATCGTCGAACAGCCGGTTCATCCGGTCATGCAACATATTCAAATCTCTAAACGGATCCCATCGAACAACAGCCATTTACGCCTCCTCACATCTTAGCCGTAACTATTCATAAGATCTGAGTGCCTGCATGTCAATAGACGACCTGCAAAATAAAGCATTTCAGGTACAACGTCTCCGGAACGCTCAGAAGAATCGGATGATCCGGCGCCTGGACCCGGCGCTCCAGGACCCGGGTCCAGCACCCGGCATCCCTGGCGGCGTCGGCCAGCATTTCGGCAAAAAGACCCTCGCTGAGGTGATGGGAACAGGAACATGTAATAAGGATGCCGCCCGGACGTAGCAGGCGCATAGCCCGGTTGTTGATTTCCTTGTATCCACGGAGCGCGCCTTCGAGGCTTTCCTTATTTTTGGCGAAGGCTGGAGGATCCAGGATGATGGTGTCATAACGGACACCTTCTTTATGGCGCTCGCGTAGAAAGTCGAAAGCATTGGCCTCGATGCAGTCGATATTGTTCAGGCCGTTGCGTTCGGCGTTGCTGCGGGCGAGCTCGACGGCGGCGCCTGAGATATCGACGGCATCCACCTGCTCGCACTTCTCGGCGATCTGAACGGCAAAGCCGCCGCCGTACGTGAAGGCGTCGAGGGCGCGTCCGTAAGCGTATTGGCGGGCGGCGCGATGATTCTCGCGCTGGTCGAGGTAGGAGCCGGTCTTTTGCCCTGTAGTGAGCGAGAGGGCGAGCTGTTTTCCGTCCTCGTTGACGACGATGGTTTCCGGCACGGGATCTCCCACGACCTGCTGGTGGAGTTCCAGGCCTTCGAGCTCCCGCACCCTGCTATCATTCCGGAAGAGGACGGAGCGCGGCTCGTAGCGTTCGGTGAGCAACCGCGTAAACAGCGGTTGAAGCGCATCCGTGGCCTGGATGAGGTTTTGAACGACGAGGGAATCGTTGTAGCGATCGACGATCAGGCCGGGCAGCAGGTCGCCTTCGGAAAAGACGCGGCGGCTGAGCAGCGGATCGGCTCCGATGCGTTGCCGCAGGTCGTCGGCCTGGTCGAGGCGTTTGCGGAAGAAAGCATCGCCGGTTTCGACGTCGCCGCGGCTGAGAAAACGGAGCGCGATCTGCGATTTCGAGCTGTAGAAAGCTTTGCCGAGGACGGTTCCGCGCTCGTCGCGCACGGAGACGATGCTTCCCGGCTCCGCGTCCTCTGTATTAATGATGTCGCTGCGGTACACCCAAAGGTGGCCGCGCCGGATGCGGTCGGTTCCGCGTTTTCGAATAATGCACATATCTGATTTCGATTATGAACTGCCGCCCGGGCGGATCGCGAGCGAGCCGGTGCGGCCGCGCGACGCCTCACGCATGATGGTAATGGACCGGGCGACGGGGCAATGGATCGACTCGGCCTTTCGCCGGTTGCCGGAATTCCTGAATCCTTCCGATCTCCTCGTCATTAATGATACGCGTGTTATCCGCGCCCGCGTCCGCGGCCGCCTCGAACGCGCCTCGGGAACCGCGCGCGAGGTCGAAGTCCTGTTTGCGGCGCCGGCCGCCGATAATGCCTGGGAAGTGATGTGCCGTCCGGGAAAGCGCGTCCGAACGGGCGACAAAATCATCTTTGCCGGGGGCGAACTCGAGGCCGTCGTCGGCGAAAGCCGGCCTCATGGCCTGAGATTGCTGCACCTCCGTTCCGGCGCCACCTCCGGCGGGTTGAGCGGGTTTCTCGAGCGGCACGGCCACATTCCGCTGCCTCCATATATGGAGCGCGCTCTATATATGGATACGCCGGCCGATGCCGCCGAATACCAGACGATTTACGCAAATGTGCCCGGCGCGGTTGCTGCGCCGACAGCCGGTCTGCACTTCACGAACGAGATGTTCGACGAGTTGAAGGCTCGCGGCATTGAAGTGGTGAAGCTGACGCTGCACGTCGGCGTCGGAACCTTTATCCCGGTGCGGGCCAGCGATCCTCGCGAACATGTCCTGAAGCCGGAGCGCTTCGAATTGAGCGCGGAATCGGCGGCCAGGCTGAATGCCGCGCGGGACGTGGGCCGCAGGCTGATCGCTGTCGGCACGACCTCGACGCGAACCCTGGAGTATGTATTTCAGAAATACGGACGCTTCGAAGGCGCCTCGGGCGAAGCGGACCTCTTTATATTGCCGGGATATGACTTCAAAGCCGTCGACGGCATCCTCACCAACTTTCATCTTCCGCGCTCCACGCTGCTCATGCTGGTGTCCGCGTTTTCGTCGCGCGAGAACATTTTGAACGCCTATCGTCATGCGATAGGCGAAGGCTATCGTTTCTACAGCTACGGCGACTGCATGCTCATCCGGTAAAAGTATGGTGTCGCTGGCTTTAGCTCCCGTTAAAAGTTGACACATTAGGCTTTTTCGGTATAATGCCCGACTGTTTAAGCTTCGCTGGATGTTGTAGTTGTAGAAAAGGAGTCTGAGGGGTCATGAGTAAAGAGCAAGGCAAGGTCAAGTGGTTCAACAACAAAAAAGGGTTCGGCTTCATTGAGCGGGCGTCGGGCGGAGATGTGTTTGTACACTATTCTGCAATCGTCAGTGACGGTTACAAGACCCTGAAGGAAGGCGACGCCGTGGAATTCACCATCACGCAGGGTCCGAAAGGCTTTCAAGCAGAGAATGTTGAAAAAACGGTGTAATCCGAATTGGACCCTGCGGTCTTGCCGGTCGCAGGGTCTCGCTAATTAGCGGTTGATGGTTCGTCTCCGGGCCGG
>DASXLG010000324.1 GCA_036496425.1 Terriglobia bacterium
AGGGCAGCGTTCTAACCAACTGAACTACGTCCCCGCGAGGTGAAGCACGGTGGTGGGCGGTCAGCGATTTGAACGCTGGACCTTCCGGGTGTAAACCGGATGCTCTAACCGCTGAGCTAACCGCCCTGCCTCCCTATTCTAGCTAGTTACGCGAATTCGCACTAGCGGAATTCCCGTGGTTCTGGCCGATTGTGCGTGAAGTGACCGTTTTTCGATGGCCGCGGTGCATGGCGGCAACTCCGTTGTGTCCCGCTTGGGAGAGGCGTACGATGCGCGGGGCTGAGGCTGAATTGGAAGTTGGAGTTGCAATCCTTCTATTTATGCGATGACGGTGAGGCAGGTATGACCAATACGAAGTCTGGTGGCCCAGGCAGGGAGTTCCCGGCTGGGGTTCAAAATCGCAGGGCGATGCTGAAATCGGCGCTACTGGGTGGCGGAGCGGCTGTGGCTGGTCTTTTCGGAGGCTCTCTCGCACAGGCCACGCCGACACGCCCGGAGCAAGAGGCGCAAGAGAAAGCAGATCGCGCGACGCGCGGGATGCCAGCGCCGCGCATTCAAGACGTGAGCGTGATTGAGGTGGGAGGCGGCGGCAACAATGACTCAACCATCGTCAAGGTTACGACCGACCAAGCGGGACTTCACGGCTACGGTTGTGCTACGGCTACATTTCCCGGAGGCCGCTCCAAACTTGTGAAGACGGCCGTGGAGCAGTATCTGAAACCTTTGGTGATGGGCAGAACGACGGATCGAATCGAGCAGATTTGGGAACTCTGCTACATGAGTTCTTACTATAAGAATGATGTGGTTCAGAACTGCGCCATTGGCGGCCTCTGCGACGCGCTATGGGACATCAAAGGCCGGCAAGCGGGAATGCCCGTCTACCAACTGGTTGGCGGAAAGTGCCGCGATGCCGCGGAGATTTACCTGCATGTGTTTCTGGCCGCACAGGATACGAACAAGAAGCTGATCGAAAGCTCAATGAAGCTCGTCGACCAAGGCTGCCGGGATTTGCTGATCGCGATGTTCATTCGAGACGGGGCCGTAAACAATTTGTTTGGACAGCCAAAGTTCGACGACGGCTCCGTACCTTTCGATCGCGACAAAGAAACTCGCAGGGTTCTATCGGCGTGCGAGACTTTCAGAAAAGAGATGCCGCCGGAAATCGGCCTGGGGATCGATGTACATTCGCTGCTCGATAGCGTGCGAGCCGTCGAGTTCTGCAAAGATGTAGAACCCTTCAAATTGTTCTATTGCGAAGACCTGTTGCCGCCGGAAGAGTCCGGCCACTACAAGATCGTCCGGCAGATGTGCACCACGCCGCTAGCGATCGGCGAGCTCTGGAACAATGCGCATGAGTGGCAGCCGCTCGTCGAACAGCGATTGATCGACTACATTCGCCATCATGTTTCGCATATCGGCGGGTTCACGGCCGCGCGGAAAGTGGCGGCGTTTGCGGCAAATTATGAGGTGAAATTCGCCTGGCACGGCGCTCCCAACTCCCCCGTGGGCCATATGACGAATCTGACGCTTGATCTGACCAACCCAAATTTCGGGGTTCACGAGCATTTCGACTATACGCCGCTGGTCCGGGACATTTTTCAGGGCTGCCTTGAAGTGAAGGATGGCTACGCATGGATTAGCGAAAAGCCCGGCTGGGGTATCGAGGTTGACGAAGCGCTCGCCGCAAAACATCCCATCACCGACGAACGTCCCAATGAGATGCGCATACCTGACGGTTCCGTGATTAACGGCACGGGCTAGATCTGTCTCCCCTAGATTCATAGCTTCCAGCGCTGAAGTGGACTGACCCTCCATCCGGTAGGAGTACTGGGGGATACCTGTACCTAAGTACAGGTCAGTAAATGGCCTGTACGGCGGTACAGGCGTCGCAATGCGGCGGATTGGATGTTAGCTGATTCACCACGAGGGGCGAAGCCGGTGCCGCCGTCGCCCCGAATCGCATGCTACTCTCCCGAATGCCGCGGTTCTAGTACTGCGGGCGCGCAACTATGTCTTCTCGTCTCGGCGAAATTCTGGTCAAAGACAGCCTGATCTCTGGGGATCAGCTGAAACAGGCGCTCGACTATCAGAAAAAGAATGGCGGCCGCCTGGGCACTTGTCTGGTGAAGATGGGGCTGGTAAGCGACGACGACATCACGGCGGTCCTCTCCCGGCAGTACGGCGTGCCGTCCATCAATCTGAAATTCTACGAAGTAGATCCGGCAGTGATCAAGCTGGTGCCGCAAGAGACTGCGGTTCGCTACCAGATTGTGCCTCTATCGCGCGTGGGATCGACCTTGACGATCGCGATGACGGATCCGACGAACGTCTTCGCCATGGACGACATCAAGTTCATGACGGGATTTAACGTGGAGCCGGTGGTCGCGTCGGAGACGGCCATCAGCGAGGCGATTCACAAGTTCTACGGCGACGTGGAGGCCGTCGAAGAACTCGACAAGGTGATGAAGGACTTGACGGCCGAGGACGCCGACGCCCTGGAACTCACGGGCGAAGAAGCGGAGATGGATCTTGCGTCGCTCTCGAAGGCGGCCGAGGAAGCGCCGATCATCAAGCTCTGCAATTTGGTTCTGACAGACGCGGTAAAGCGCGGCGCCAGCGATATTCATGTGGAGCCCTACGAAAAGGAATACCGCGTACGCTTCCGCATCGATGGAATCCTGCAGAACGTGATGGCTCCGCCCATGAAGCTCAGAGATGCGATGACCAGCCGCATCAAGATCATGTCCAAACTGGACATCAGCGAAAAGCGGCTGCCGCAAGACGGCCGCATCATGATCAAGTACCTGAAGGACGGAAAGAAGAAGGAGCTGGACTTCCGCGTTTCAACCGTGCCGACGCTCTTCGGAGAAAAAATCGTTCTGCGGCTGTTGGATAAGGAAAACCTGCGACTGGATATGACCAAGCTGGGCTTCGAGCCGGAAGCGCTCTCAAAATTCGAGCGCCAAATCCTGAAGCCGTACGGCATGGTTCTCGTCACCGGGCCCACCGGCTCGGGGAAGACCAACACTCTGTATTCATCGGTGGCGCGCTTGAATACGCCTGAAACGAACATCATGACGGCGGAGGATCCGGTCGAATTTCAGCTCCCGGGAATCAACCAGGTTCAAATGAAGGAACAGATCGGGTTGAACTTTGCCTCGGCGCTGCGCGCATTCCTTCGGCAAGACCCCAACATTATTCTGGTAGGAGAAATTCGAGACTTCGAGACTGCTGAAATCGCCGTTAAGGCAGCGCTCACCGGCCACCTGGTCCTTTCGACGCTCCATACGAACGATGCGCCCTCGACGATCAGCCGCTTGATGAACATGGGCATTGAGCCGTTCCTAGTGGCTACGTCCGTGAACCTGATTTGCGCGCAGCGGTTGGTGCGCCGCATCTGTGTTCAATGCAAGGAACCGCTGCAACTACAGGCGGAGGCGCTCACGGAGGCGGGTTATTCTCCCGAAGAGGCGGCGAAAATCACGGTGCAACACGGCAAGGGATGCGCGACTTGCAACAACACTGGATACAAAGGCCGCGTGGGACTCTATGAAGTGATGGAAATCAACGACGAATTGCGCGAATTGGTTCTGGTGGGAGCGTCCGCGCTGGAACTGAAGAAAAAGGCGATGGAACAGGGAATGATCACGTTGCGGCGGAGCGGCTTGCAGAAGGTCGCGTCTGGGCTGACGACGATGGAAGAAGTTCTGCGCGAGACGGTTTTGTAATCGGAGGAGAGAAATGGCCGGCATCACATTGAGCGAGCTTTTGAAGAAGATGATCGAGATGGCTGGGAGCGATTTGCATCTCTCGACCAACAGCGCGCCGCGGGTGCGCGTACACGGAAAGCTTCGTCCCTTGGACATGCCGCCCCTCACGGCCGCGGACACGAAGGCGCTGGCTTATAGCGTGCTGACGGACGTCCAGAAGCACCGGCTGGAAGAGAACCTGGAACTCGACTTCTCATTCGGCTTGAAGAGCCTGGCACGGTTCCGCGGCAACATTTTTCATCAGCGGGGCGCCGTGGCCGCCGTTTTCAGAACGATACCCTGGGAAATCAAGAGTTTTGATGCGCTAGGGCTGCCGCAGATCGTGCGCAGCCTTTGCGACAAGCCGCGCGGGCTGGTGCTGGTGACGGGCCCGACCGGCTCCGGAAAGTCCACAACGCTGGCGGCGATGCTCGACAAGATCAACAATGAGCGCGACGAGCACATGATCACCATCGAGGATCCGATCGAATTTCTTCACAACCACAAAAAATGCCTGGTGAACCAGCGCGAAGTACATTCGGACACGCACTCTTTCGCGAACTCCCTTCGGGCTGCCCTGCGCGAAGATCCGGATATCGTTCTGATCGGCGAAATGCGCGATTTAGAGACCATCGAGTCCGCGCTGCGCATCGCCGAAACGGGACACCTGACCTTCGCCACCCTTCACACAAATTCGGCAGTCTCGACGATCAACCGTATCGTCGACGTTTTCCCCGCGCATCAACAGCCGCAAATCCGAGCGCAGCTTTCGATGGTGCTTGAAGGAATACTTTGCCAAGCGCTGCTGCCGAGGATTGACGGACGCGGCCGTGCGATGGTCATGGAGATATTGATTCCCAACGCAGCCATCCGCAACCTGGTCCGCGAAGACAAGATTCACCAGATTTATTCGGCGATGCAGACGGGAACCGGCACAACCGGGATGCAGACTTTCAATCAGAGCCTGGCGAACGCTCATTCTCAGAAGTTGATCACTTTGGAAACTGCTCTTGCAAGATCATCGAATCCAGACGAATTACAGGATTTAATTAACCGTGGGGTGACGTCGCCGCCCGTTGGCGGTCGGACTCCCGTCCGACGGTAATCGAAAAGATCGACAGGAGGTAACACATCATGCCGGTTTACACATATCGCGGAACCAACCGCGCGGGCGCTTCGGTCACCGGAGAACGCCAATCGCAAAACAAGGCCCAGCTCGCGGCGGCGCTGCGCCGGGAAAATATCAACGTGAGCAAGCTTTCCGAAAAGGGGAGAGAGTTCAACATCCCCGTGTTCGGAACTGGCGTTGATTCCAAGGAACTCGCAATATTTACGCGCCAGTTTTCCGTGATGATCGACGCCGGCTTGCCGTTGGTACAGTGCCTCGAGATCCTGGCCGGCCAGCAGGAGAATAAGACATTTCAGAAGATCCTGAACACGGTCCGCGGTTCCGTCGAAGGCGGAGCGACACTTTCGACTTCGATGAAATCGCACGAAAAGGTTTTCGATCCCCTCTACTACAACATGGTCGAGGCCGGCGAGACGGGCGGTATCCTGGACACAATTCTGCAGCGTCTCTCCACTTACATTGAAAAGAACGTCAAACTGAAGCGGGCGGTGAAGTCCGCGATGATTTATCCGATCTCAGTTTTGGGGATCGCGGCCTGCGTCATTATCCTCCTGCTCTGGAAGGTCGTGCCGATCTTCGTCAC